>NZ_DLJI01000067.1:0-273 GCF_002484185.1 Empedobacter sp. UBA7620
AAATTGGATTCCTGATACAACTCAAATGCCTAGTGGGTTATTAGAGGATTTAAGATCTTTCAAAAGTTCTTCTAGGCAGCATAGTGGTCAATTTGCAAAACAAACAATAATTAAACATGAAAGTAAAAACTTTCCATAAAAATGAAAAAAATTATATTAATGTCAATATTTAGCTCAATAATTTCCTTTATCAGTTGTAAAAGTAATGAAGATAAGTATGCTAAAGAAAATTCTATTATTTATTTTGAAACAAAAGAATTTGAAGAATTTGAA
>NZ_DLJI01000067.1:417-4164 GCF_002484185.1 Empedobacter sp. UBA7620
AAAGAATTTGAAGAATTTGAAAAAAAATCACCTATCAAATTAGAAGAAGCATGGAATATTCAAAAAAAATATATGAAAAAAAATAATCAAATTCCAGAAAATTGGTTGTTTTTTGTTATTAATGATTACTATGTTTTTAATTCATCTATAAATCCTAAAGAAGCAATTTTTTTTAAATGGGGTTTGAGTAAATTCGAAAACTGGAGATGTTAAGTATAACAATTCAGAAATTTTAATAAAATATAATAATGTATATAATGGGGAAAGTGAAAAATTTCCTTTTTAAATAATCTTTTCTTTTTTCTAAAGCATCATTTTGACGAACTAGTTAAAAATCAACTTATTAAACTAATCGAATGATTTTAAAGAATAATTATGAAAAATAAATTCTTATATCATATCATGTTTTTTCTTTTAGTGGCTATAAATTTATATTCGCAAAAGACAACAAAAGATAATTTTACATTTCTTGTACAAAAAGAAGAAGGTGACCTGAATAATGATAAACAGATTGATAAAGTTGTTTTAGAAATGGATTTAATTGACGAGACAGGTCCATTACGATTACAAATATTTCTTTCGAAACCGAATAAACAAATTCAACTGGCAGTATCTTCTACAAAGTTAATTGAAAACCAATATCCAGTTGATAAAAAAGGCGAACACAATGGTAATCCTATCCCTGATTTTTACATCGAAGATGGTAATTTGGTAATGCTTACAGATATCGAGAATCGAAAAAGCCGTTATGAATTTCGTTATAAACAAAACAATTTTGAATTAACTAAAATATCAAGAGTTAAATGGGACGGAAAAAATACTACATCTGAAACCAATATTAACTTGTTAACCAACACCAAAATAGAATTTAATCAAGAATTAGGTTCAGATAAAGTTTTAAATAAAAAGAAAATCATTATGAAAGTAAATAAGCTACCTAAAATTCAGGATTTGAGCTTTTCTGATTTAGAAAATTTTTAAAATTATTATGAATTAACTAATTTATAACTTTCCAAAAAAATTATCTTCTATAAACAGCTTACCTATCACTACCTAAAGCGCTTATTATAAATAAAATCTTAAACTATACTCCTTTTTTTAAAATATCTAGGAATAATTGTTACACAAGTAAATTTAATATACTAAGCATAATCTTACTTGCTTTTTATCTATTCTTGAAAAAACAGGAGTTAAGTCCTCTTACGTACTATTAATTTTCTTTTAATTGGTTTGGGACAAAATTTAGTTAAAGATCAAAATAATCTAAGTAATAGATCTGTTAATAATAGCATTGATACTTCTTTATAGTTTTCTTATTCTTTTTGTTCGAAATAACTCAGAATCGCTAGCTTTAATTATAATACTAGTAATATCAAATTTAATTTCTTTCTATACAAAATCTGGGGAATATCGGACTAATACAAATGTTTCATTCATGAATGGTCAAGGTTCAATTGTTGATTTGTATTAACTATTATTTATAAAATTCCATTTGATTTAAAATTCTACAAGAAGTATTTAGCTAATTCTATCATTTGAATTGTAGTATTAAATTGATGTAGAGAAGAATAATTGAAAGGTTATTTATCTTATTTATACAAATAAGTAAAAAAAGGTAGTAAATGAGGGGTATAGATGAGCAATTTTTAAATAGAGTGATTGTATTTTCGGAATAATTTTAAGATTTAAATAACAAAATTTAAATTATTTGCTGTTTTCTATAAGTTTTGATAAGAATAGATGGTTATTAAACATTTTCTTAGAATAATGTTGAGTGAAAAGTATTTTATTCTCAGGAGAAAGGAAGTTATTAGAACATATTTTTTTATGAATTAGATATATTTTTAATTACTTCTAAAATTGCATCTTTTCTTTAATTAAAAAGTATAAAACTTTAATTTAAAACAACTTAAACAAACATCACATCTTTTGAAAATGTAATGAAATATGATTTTTTTTTTAAAACTATATATAAAAGAATATGAAAAATAAACTACTTTATTTCATCTTTACTGGATTTCTGACAACACAAACTAGTTATTCGCAAGTGGGAATTAATACAGATAATCCTCAATCAACTTTAGATGTTGTGGCTAGTTTAGCTACAACATCTAAAGACGGTATTTTGCCTCCAAGAGTTACAAAGCAGCAATTAGCAGCAAAAAATTCAGGGACTTATAATACTAATCAAGAAGGAGCTATAGTCTATGTTACAACAGCAGATATCCCAACAGGAGTAACACCTAGTTTATCACAGGTTACCAATATAACAAGTTCAGGATATTACTATTTCAATGGAACTGAATGGTCTCCTTATTTATCAAAAAATATATATAATTCTGACGGAAGTCTTACTGGAAATAGAATCGTTACTCAAGGAAATCATACATTAGCGTACACTTCTTCGGTTGCCAATGGTTTTTCTGTAGATGGACCTACTTTTTCTGTAGATGCAGCTAATCACAAAATAGGTATAGGAACAACAACACCCGAAACGAAGCTTCATGTTGTTTCTACAGATCCTAAATTGAGCAGATACAATTTGATTGATGCAAATTCGGGAAGCAATCAATATGGAATTATGGCTCTAAGAAATATATCTGAATTAGCTATTGGAAACTTATCATTACTTGGTTTTACTAACAATGGTCCAACTGCAGGAGGTGCCAATTGGGCATTAGGATCTATTCGTACAGGAATATCAGATACAAAAGGTTTAGAAGAAGATTTTTATATCGGAAACTCTAATGGAGGTAATTTAATTGAAAGAATGCGGATTAGTGCTTCGGGAAATATTGGAATAGGTACTTCTTCTCCAAATAATAAACTTCACATTAAAGGCAGCAGTAACATCGATCCTGTACGGATAGAAGGTTTACAAAGTGGGGATATGGCTGTTACAGGATCTAAGATGTTGATGATAGATGGAAATAATAATGTAAAGACGACTACTCTCACTCCTGTTGGTGTCACAAATGGACTGAGTAAAACAGCAGCTGGAGATATAAAACTAGGCGGGACATTAACAGAAGCGACCACAATTACCACAGACGGAACAAATACATTAAAATTAGCAGGTTTAACAACTGGCAATGCGTCTAACATTGGTTCAAAAATTTTAATTGTTGATAGTAATAACAATGTACAAGTAACAGATAAAATAGCAAACGATTTATCTATTCCTTCTCCTGCTATTTTTACATTATTAACGGCTCAAAGTAATTTTTTGGATAACACTGCTGCAGGAGCTAAAAAAACTGTACCGATGTCGCTAACAAAAAATGCAATTAAAGGTTTAACTTTTGATGCTAGTAGTGAAACAATTACATTTCCCCCTGGAATTTACCAAATAACCTTTATATATGAAGCTTTTGTAGGAGGAAGCTGCACAGTTAGTTCCTATTTAGTTGATTTCCCTAAAGAAGTAGGAACTCAAAGAATTCATAGCACTGCGTCTCATAAAGCCGATGCTAGTGGTCTTGGTACTAATCACGGTGGTACAATTTCCTATGTTACAACTCTTGCAAATACAACATCATGGGTTATTCAGCTAGGAAGAGGATCTTCTGGAAACTGTTCAAATGGAATGACTTTAGTACAAAATTCAACTCAACTTGTTGTATTCAAATTAGGAGATATCTAAAATACTAACCTTTTTTATGCTTTAGATGATTTAATTTTTTATCAAAACAGATTGTAAAAATTAAAAACAAAAGCAAACTATACTTATAAAAATATAAGGTTAGA
>NZ_DLJI01000067.1:4376-4572 GCF_002484185.1 Empedobacter sp. UBA7620
TATTAATTTAATATTTTATAAAATATAATTTTGGTATAAACATAAAGTTTAAGTTAAAAATATAACTTTATAGCAATAATTCTTAAAGTTATTCCGAGATTGTATCCGATAGCAGATTCTAACTCTGTTATCTATATATATATGACAAATCACTTTATAGGAATAGGAAAATATATTCCAACTGAAAAAATATCAA
>NZ_DLJI01000063.1:0-2994 GCF_002484185.1 Empedobacter sp. UBA7620
GGAGCTACAATGTCGGATGTAGCAAAATTTGAACTGAATAAAACAATTGGGACTACTGGACAAGATTTTCCTACTGCAGACCAAATCAACCCATTAGCAGAATAAATTAATTCTTGTAAAATCAAAAACCCCTTAAGTTTTATTAAACTTAAGGGATTTTTGATTGCTAGAAAATAAAGAGAAAATATTAGAGATTATTCTTAATCTCTTGATCTAAATGATATTGAACAACTTCTATTGCATTAGTTACCACATCACTTAAAGCAACTACAAAATCACCTTTTTTAGCCATAGCTATACTATGTGCTATTGCTTCGGTTTCTTTTGAAATAATTTCATAAGGAAAACTTGAATTAACTTCATGAATTCCTTTTACAAGCAAATCTATAATTTCTTCTTCTGTTCTACCTCTCAAATTTATATATCGAATATTGTTATAGGATTTAATTTATTAAAATTTTGTAGATTTTAAAAAAAACATTGTCTGGAATTCAATGAGAACATTGAATATAACATTTTGAATTTCTTAATTTTAGTTGGATGCCTCAAGTTTACAAAAGAATTAAAAAAATAAATGATAGATTTTATAATAAATCGCAACTCATAGATATCAATAAAATTATGTAAAATTCAAAATATAAAGAATACGTTTTAATGATTCTTAGTAATTAAGGAAAAAACAAATTATTATTTTAATGCTTTTTTTAAAATTTCGTCTAGATTTTTAAGAGTTTGTTCATTAACTAAAATAGTAGATTTTTCAATCATTTTAGTTTTAAAATTTTCACAACAAGCTATAATACTATAACCATTAGCACTTTCAATAAATTTGGGATTTTCATTATGTTCAGGACAAACTTCAAATTCTATTTTATATTTAAGGAATTTATAATCGAAGCGATTCATAGTTATTGTTTTAATAAATATAGTGATAAAACATTATTGTAATTAAATGAACATTCATTAAAAAATAAAACCCAATGAATATAAAAAATATCATTAGGTTTTATTCTTTAATTTTGAAACTTCAAATTTTTATTTCCAATAGTTCCAATTTGTTCCATCAAATACAGCGAGCGTTTTACTCACTGTATCATAACACATCATTCCTGCATAGGGACTTTTGACGGTCAAATGAGGATTCGAAATTTTTGGTAATACCATGGCTTTATCCGTAGCCTCTAATACTAAAATACCTGTTGCTGCAGAAGTTTCAGCACCCATAATGACCCCATTTCCTATATCATTGGATGTATTTGAAATAAGGTTTGATGTATTTCCTATATCGCTGAGATCTTTCCATACATTATTTTCAACCATACGTACCTTTTTTGTATTAATGTCAAAGACAAATGTTCCATTAGTAGGTGATACATTTGTAGTATTGGTTACAGCAGGTAAAATAATGCCTTTTGAATTTGTAGGACTCTGATCAAAATCTAATAAAGTATTTGAACCTACAACGTTTGTTTTTCCTATTGCAACTTGAGCATAAGAAAAACCACTTAAAATTAATATAAAATAAACAAGATTTTTCATAATTAAAACCATTATTCGTTACAAGATTTTGATATACATTTCCAAGTCGCTCCATTGTACAATTTGATACAACTCGCACTGGTATCATAAATTAACATTCCTTCCTGTGGTTGTAGTACATTTGCTGGATTAGATACTCTCGAAATGACAAAACCTTTATCCTTAGATTCTAATACAACAAAGCCATTTGGCACATCAGCAGGCCATGTTGATCTTGGAGAAGCTAAAGACGATATTCCTATACCTGTAGATGGTATACCTGCAGTTGAAAAATCACCTTGTTTAACACATACATTATTTTGACAAATTAGATTTCCATCATTCGCAGTTGGATTACTTACATCTATTTTTAGATTATATATATTGATAGTATTAATTACACTTGCTAAAGAAGATATTTCAAATTTTACTTCATTAAACGGTTTGGTTGTTTTAAAGCCATAATTTGTTTGACCCGTACCTACATTTATTATTCCCAGTAAAGATAAATCTAATAAATCAGTTCCTGCTATTGTTTCTTGCAAATTGCCATTTAAATAAGTTTTAATAAAAAATGTTTCTAAAAGATCTAATTTTACAATACCGACTACATCTGCAATTGTAAATCCTACATTAGTACCAGTTGGATAAATATTTGTTAAATCTAACACGCTTATTCCTGCCTTTCCTGCAACACCAATACCTAAACTTAATGTTGCATAATCTGTAGTAGAAGGACTAATCAAATTTTGAGAATTACTTACACTACATAAAGCACAAACAATACCTTCTAACCCTGTTTTAAACTGATTAATAACAACTGGATGAGTAGGTGTGTTTTCAATAGGATGATTAGTACTACAATCAATTGGATTTTGACATGGATTCAGGAGATATAGATCGTATATCTTAATAGTTCCTAACGAAATTCCTACAGGTTGTTCATAAATTAATTGTATTTCATCAAATGCGGCAGGCGCTTTAAATCCTAATGTCTTTCGGATGTTGGTCGCGACATTTGCTCCCAAAAGGAAATTGCTTCCTTCTATAATCCCTACTTGTGCATTATTTCTTAATAATCGAAGTTTTAGTTTAGGCAGAACAGCTACATTAATCAAACTTGTAAATTCAACATCAAAAGAAACATATGCTCCTACACTAAATGGTGTCAATTGTTTGTGAATAGCTATTGTCGCTGTACTAAGTGCTCCCACCGGAATATTAATGCTAGCATATGTTAAAGGATCATTATCTAATATATGATCAATATCTACAATATTACCGACTGTTGCAATGCCTGTAACTCCTGTATTATTACCAATACTAACAGGATATTGATTCTTCCCTATTAATGTATTCGTATTACACGCAAATGCTGGTCCTTCACAAAATTGTTTGACAATCATATTATAAATCCTTGTCTCACCTAACAAATCAACACTCAATAATGTTGACATTCTAAATTGAACCTCATCA
>NZ_DLJI01000020.1:0-131753 GCF_002484185.1 Empedobacter sp. UBA7620
TTTCATAATTTTACATAAGTTTTTTAAAATTCAACATTAGTTTTAAAAGCCACTCCTTTTCCAGTACATCGCGCCAACTTTGTTTTTGGGAAAGGGGTTTTTATTAAGTTTTGCGTTCTACGCTTAACGTTTTATTCTTTCTTGCTGTCACATTGAGTGATTTTCGTTTCATAGAAAAAGAAAATAGTATCGAAATGTCTTTTCTTTATTTTTCATTTTTTTGCTCATCCAAAAAAACGAAACAAAAAAAGATGCCGACAGTAGTCTCTCAATGATTCAACTAACTAAATTATTTTCATAAAGTTGGCAACTCGCTCCACTCAAACACTCCAACTTTTTTTATTCCAATAATTTCGAATTGAATTGCATTTCGATTCTAAATCGTAGGATTCTTTATTCTTTTTCAATATTCAAATTCGTTAACACTTATAACAACGAATTTTGTCATTCTGAACTTGTTTCAGAATCGCATCTAAAGTCTCAACTTCAATCCATAATACTTTGTACGTCATAACTACTACATTTTACAATTCTAACTGAATCGAATAACCGTCTGTGCAAAATCTTTAAATCTTGCAAAAGTGTAGAGGGTAAAACAAATGGTATAGAGGAATAACCAAGTGTATAAAGTTCGATGCGAATGTGATGGAAGAAAACGACCAAAAACAAGAAAGGCATGGAACTCTTCTTAAAGCATTAGAGGTACTGGTATACCGAGCAACAATAAGAGAGCCCACGCCTAGGTCGTGAGCAAATTTACTTATTTTCTCGTTGCTACAAAAATTACCAGTTTTCCAATGCGAGATAAAAGTATTTTTACTTTATTTTTTAACTATCTGATAACAAATATAATAATAATATTTGATATTCGGATATAAATCCGAATTATTTTTTTAAATAACTCTTTCATTTGTCTAAATGAAGGATAAAAACAGAAAAATTGTAGAGTTTATAAGAGACAATTGGTTAGCAGATAGTCAAAGCAACCTTTCTTTTGCAAATTCTCATGGAATTGATGAAAAGACTGTAAGATTAATTAAAGAAGATGAAAATTATAATATCAGTTTAAAAACAATTTTAAGAATTTGTGAAGCGCGAGAAATTAAATTATATGAATTTTTCAAATTAGTCAACATATAAAAGGCTCCTAATGGAGCCTTATCTTTTTTATAATTTTAATAATTCATTTAAACTATTTATCTTTAATTGAGGTAAAAATTGTTGATCTAAATTAAAATCTTGTTTATGTATATTAAATCCTTTGTTTAATATACAAATTGAAGTCCACCCTAATTTATTTGGAGTTACAAAATCTTTTTTTGTATTATCTCCAATGTAAAAATAGTCATCTATTTCAGGCTCTTGGAAAACTTTAAAATTACTCTCATTAGGTTTCATTGATCCAAACTCTTCTGATATTACTATTCTATCAAATAAATTTTCTATCTCTAAAGCCTTTAATTTATTTCGCTGTGTTACAGAACGACCATCTGTAATCAAACCTAATTTATATCCTTTGGATTTTATTTTTTTTAAAAGGTCATCTGTCCCTTCGTTTAAAGAAATATTCGGAAAATGGTTTCTATACATTTGTAAAAGCTGTTCTTTTGAAAAATTAGTGTAATTATTTATCAAAAAATCAAATACATTTTCTCCTTCGTGATATTTAATCAACATTAGTTTGAACAATTCTTCTTGATTCTTTTTATCTATAAAATCTGCTATTTCTTTAAAAGCTGATTTGAGAAAATCAATTTCGTACATTAATGTATCATCAAGATCAAAAATGATATATTTAACCTTCATAATTACGAACTAAAACTTCATCGTCATAACGAAGCATTAATAAATTATTCTCCCAATTTTCAGTATAATCAATCGTTTTTCCTAAAATATATTCTTCAATCAAATATTTAGGATAATTAGCTCCTGCTAAATAACTCAGTGGATAACCTCCTCCAAAACGAGGGTTTATCTCAATTCCAATGATACGTTTTGTTTCTTGATTAAAGAAAAATTGCATTGTTAGACATCCTACAGCACCCTCTATATAGGAAAGTCTTTCCTTAACATAAGAAACAATTTCATTTTTGTGTGTAACTCCTTTATTAACTTCACCCGCACGAACAAAAATACGTTTACGAGGAACAATACATTTTAAATTTCCATTTTTATCATAGTAGGTATCTACTGTATATTCATCATGTTTAGCATGATCAATATATTCCATAAACATCAACTTTGGATTTTCGAAATGATAATCTGTTAATTGAGATTCATTTTCGATCAGAAAAGTATCCTTACTTAAGGATCCATCATAAGGCTTAATAAATAAAGGAAAAGTAAGGTTATTTTTATCTAAATTCTTTGGAATATCGATATTATTTTCGAGAAAAAATTGATTAATAATTCGTTTATCTCTACACGCTTTTACAAAATCTAAAGATGAAACAATTGGCGTTATTCCATTATTTAAGAACAGATCTTTATTCTCTGCTAAAACCAATAATTCCGTATCAATTGTAGGAACAATTATTTTAATTTCTAATTCATTACATATTTGCAGAACTTCAGAAATATAATTTGAATCTATTACTCTTTTAACAGTTCTATACCCATCTGACACATGGCAAGCCGGAGCCAAAATAGGATTAAGATCTACTGTATAAACCTTATTTGTACCGTTTAGTTTCTTAATCTCAGTTTGAAAAGCTTTTACCAAAGAAACTCTTTGTCCTGCTGATGTTATAAGTATGTTATTGTTCATTATAAATTAATTACTTTTTGGTAAACTTCAAGAGTTTTTTCCGCCATTATATCGGATGTAAAATTTTTAAGTGCAAATTCTCTACCATTCTTAGCCACTTCCATTCTTAATCTATCATCATTAATTAATTTTTCCAAAATATTTTTCAACTCAATTACATTTTCATTTTCAAAGAGAAAACCTGTTTTACCATGTTCAATCTGATCATAGGCACCTTCTACATTACTTCTAACCAAACAACAACCTGATAAAAACGCTTCAATAGCTACTAATGGAAATCCTTCTAATCTTGATGGTAAAACAAATATGTCCATTATATCATAAAATGGTTTAGGATCTTGATATGGAATTTGAACAATTCTATCTTCAGTTTTTGTCTGAATAATTAAATTTTCTAACCATTCCTTTTCATTTTCTGATTTACTTGAACCTACAATCAATACTTTGTAATTTACACCAGAAATTTTTAAATGCTGAATTGCTTCCAATAAAACATCGTGACCTTTACGTTTCTCAATACTTGCAACTATTCCAATAATTAGAGAATCTGATGGTATAGAAAATTTTTCTTTAAGTACATGTTTTTCTCTGGAACTGATAGAATTTTGATATCTTTTAGAAACACCATGTAAGATCAAATCTATTTGACTTTCTTTATATCCAAAGTGCCTTATTCCATAATCTTTTGTTTCCCTACTTATAGCAATAACTCTAGTAGCATTTTTGTATTCAAAACGATGAGGTAAATCAGCAACATGCAATGTTGACACAAATTTTTTATTGAGTAAATATGGTATAAACGATAGATAAGGAGACTGGACATGAATTATGTCGCATTTCAGCTTGCTTAATTTTCGTAATAAAACCAAAGTCTGATAAACTTTTTGAAAAGTATTAGCCTTATCTACATTTTCAAACCAGACTATGTTGGCACCAGATGCCAAAAATCTTTTCTCTAAATAGTGTAATCCTGCATTTTGATAATTATCCCTACCTATAAATAATGTAACTCTATGTCCTTTTTGAATGAATGCTTCGGTTAAATCTAGTGTATTAGTAGTTAAACCTGTCTCGTTGATTTTAGTTAATAATTTTACTATATGCATTTATTAATTTTTTCCGTTAAACATTTCCATAGTTGCTTGTCCTTCTTGAGATATCCCTTCTCGGACAAAAACTTTCTTTATCGTTAGAAAAAAAATTCTTATGTCCAAAATTAAGGATATATTGTCCACATACCAGACATCTAATTCAAATTTCTTAGTCCAAGAAATGGCATTTCTACCATTTACTTGCGCCCAACCCGTAATACCTGGACGTACATCATGACGACGTTTTTGCGTTTCGTTGTACAATGGTAAATATTGTGGAAGCAATGGTCGAGGACCAATTAGTGCCATATCTCCTTTTAAGACATTGATTAATTGAGGAATTTCGTCTAATGATGTTTTACGAACAAATGCTCCGATTGGCGTTAAACGTTCAGCATCAGACAAAAGATTCCCATTAGCATCCTTCTTATCGTTCATCGTTTTGAACTTGATAATATTAAAGATTTTCTCATTCAATCCTGGACGAGCTTGAAAGAAAAATGGTTTGCCTTCATTTGCAAAATAAAGCCCTACCATTACGAATAGAAATATTGGCAAAAGAATAATCAACCCTATCAAAGCAATGATAAAGTCAAAAAGGCGTTTGAAAAAGTGTTTATACATTTTTACTAATAATTTAACTTTATTAATTCTTTTTCATTTGTAAATAATAATTAAGAGCATGTTTTAAAACGTCCACATGGTTGTATTTTTCTTTGACAATATTAACGCAGCGGTCTTCCATTGTTAATATTATTTTAGAGTTAAGTAAACTCCATTCCATTTTATTTTTTAACTCCTTACTATTCTTAATAGGGATTAAAAATCCATTTTCTCCTTGATTAATAATTTCTGTATATCCTGTTATTTTTGTTGCTATAACAGGTTTTCCCATCAAATTAGCTTCTAATAAAGATAATCCAAACCCTTCTCTATAAGAAGGAGATACAAAGACATTAATAATTGATAAATATTTTTTTACATCTTTCTGAAAACCTAATTCTATTATGTTTTGATTATTTTTTATTCTTTCTATTGTTTCCTTTTTTAAAGGATCTAATTCTTCTTCATAAAATCCTATTAAAAGAAGTTTTGTGTTTTTATATTCTTCATTTAATAACTGAAATGCCTCAATCAGCTCATTTATCCCTTTATCACCAACTATTCTACCCACAAAACCATATACAAAATCTGATTTCAAAATATTTAATTCTTCCCGAATTTCTGATGTGTTATAGTATGAATTTACAAAATCATCTATAAGCATTCCATTTGCACTACCATTATGTATAACGTCTACTTTCTTTGGTGTTAAATCATTTTGTACAATCTCTTTTACACCAAAGCTAACAGCAATAATTTTATTTGCACAAAAACATGATATTTTTTCCATTGTAATCAATATTTTTCGCTTTATTCCTGTTACACCTTCATATCTTAATCCATGTATATAATAAATTCTATTAGGTACTCTCGTAATATAAGCAGCTATCAATCCTAATAAAGATGCTTTAGGTGTATTACAATGTACTACTGTAGGTTTCTCTTTTAAAAAGAATATTATAAGATATATTAAACTTTTAATATCATTAAATAGAGCTATTTCTCTATTCATTTTTATTCCTTTATAATTTACATTTTCTCTAGTTGCAATTTCTTTTAATTGATTAGAAGGTGAGCTAATAAGAGTTACGTCATAAAATTGATTAATATGATTTATCTGTTCTTTAAAAAAATTTAAAGACATAGAAACTGTTGTTATGAGAAAAAATTTTTCTTTCATCTATTTACCCTCTAGTTTAATAACTTTTTCAAAAACATTTCTTATTTTATTCTCAATCAACAAATTATTATGATTTATTTTTCCACATTCGAAAGCTTTTCTAGAATAAGTCCTTATTAATTGTGGATTGTTTACTATCTTTTCTAGCATTGATTTTATTTGTTCTGCATCAGAAATACAAAAAGCTGAATCATTCTTTTTAAGATATTGAAAACCCGCATGTTTATCCCAACATATTGCTATAATAGCACAAGTAGAAGCCATAAGATCTATTATTTTAGTAGAAAATGAAACTCTCGTTGCATATTTATATTTTTTGTCAAATGATTCTACATGCAAAGCTATGTCTGCATTCTTATAAATACTAATAAGTTCTTCAGGTTTAACTGGTTTATGTAAAACTACATCATTTGATAACATTAAAGCTTTTCTCTGTTCAGTTGTAACTTTTTCTTGCGTATAAATATCCAAGGTCATTTTTAACTCATCTGCATTTATTTGTTTTAGAGCTTTCGAAATCTCAACTAATGTTTTCCATCTATTACAATATAACCTCCCTGCGTATACCAACTTTATAGGTATATTTATATTTTTCTCTTCTAACTTTTTATCAAAATTACCTGATTTGAAAAGCGTAGAAGTTGAAATATTATAGGCAGTTTCGTAATCTTTTGCTTGTGCCTCTGAAAACATAAAATAATGTTTATACAGCTTTACATGGTTTTGAAATGCTTTTCTAAAACATATTCTTTTTAACCAATAAAGTGGTGAATAGTTTTTTTGTTTTAAAGAAGCCTCATCATCAGCTGTAAAAGCAACAAAAGGTGCATTTGTCATTTTTGAAACTATGTTTTCAAGACGAAGTAATTTAGGCGTTAATAAACGTGGACAAAACACGATATCAGGATTAAAGTCATCTATGAATTTTTGTAATTCATATTTTTCATATCTCCCGAATAACCAAATCAAATCTCTAATTGTTCTAATACCTTCACCAGCAATAGATTTCATAAAACTATAAAATTTCACAGGTATTTCTTCTGTATTTTGGGTTGTTTGGTTTTGTTGCATTTGAGAAATATTAATCTCAAACTTATTACCTGCTTTTTTACCTAAAATAGATTTCGCCATCATTGCATCAGTAATTTGAAAGTACTGATTACAGACTTTATTCTTTGGAGTTCCTGGACTACAATAGATTTCTGCAAAATCTGCATCAAAATTAGAAAACCAATTACTTAAAACATTGTTCCCATGAATATCATCATTCCAAACTTCATCTGCAATAATTAAAATTTTCATTTTTTTCATGTTACTTTTTTAAACTCAAAATATATGAAACACTTTTGGGTGCTATGTTAAACATATAAAATAGGGTTTTTAAATGTATAGGTATATATTTAGAGTATTTTATATTTGACCAATTTTTTTGAAAGTTTATATAAACATATTGTCTTTGTTCTTTTGTCAACATCTTATTTTCGTATGTTAATAATAATGCTTTACAAAAATGCATTCTAGAATAATCTTCCATCGACTTTACACTTATGTTTTTAAAGAATTCTATTCTCTCCTCATATGCTTCCATAAAATCTAGTCGTGGTTTTTTTTCATACCCTGCCATTGTACTTTCATTATTATCTGTATAATAATAAAGTAATTTATTGGTTACAACTATCTTTTTTGCTTTGAAGTACCATCTCCATGTAATGAAATCGTCTTCAAATAATTTATTTTCTGGAATTTTTAATTCTTCAAAAAGATACTTTTTATATAATTTTCCCCAAACAATAATTTTAGCATAACCTTTTAGAAATACATCATAGTTGTCAACCATTTTTATTTCCTGCTTTTTGTTTATTATCGGAAATGTTTTCTCTACACCTCTTATAAAACCGCATTGAACAATGTCTGCTGAATACTGAATACCTAGATTTAATAGACTCTCTAAATAATCAGGATGAAAAAAATCATCACTATCTAAAAATGTTACATATTCCCCAGTTATGTTGTCAAGTCCTAAATTACGTGCACTTGCAACACCTCCATTGGGCTTATGAAAAACTTTTATTCTTTGGTCTTGTGATGCATATTCATCACAAATTTCTGGAGAATTATCTGGAGAACCGTCGTTTACTAGTATCAGCTCCCAATTTGAGTATGTTTGATTTAATACGCTTTCTATACAAGTATGTAAATAATTTTCTACTTTATATACTGGCATTATTATACTAATTAATATTTTTTTCATTTCAAACTCTATTAATATCTCTTTTCTTTTAAGAAATTTCTCAGCCAAATTGATTGAACTATACAATAAGGCAACATAGCTAATATATTTGCTACTATTATAAATATCCAATTATTGTAATCTTTTGTTATGTATATAAAAACCATAAATAATAAAACACCAACAGTCATGAATATCAATTGAATTTTTAATATTCCAAGCCCATTTGCAAAACTTGATATAATTGAATTCCACATTGAAACAAATACAAAAATTGAAAATACAAAACAATACAAATAATTAATTTGAAATGATTTTTCTTTAAGCCAAATATCTAAAATAGCCTGAGAAGAAAATGTTAATAAAATTAACATAATGATTGATAAAAATAAAAGTTTATATAATCGTTTAGCAAGACCACTTAACCAATTATATTCTTCTTTTTCATATGCTGTGGTGATTTCTGACCACAATGGAGTCATCATTACTACAAAAAAAGAACTCACCAAAGAAAATAAACTGTAATAAACCTTATATGTAACAACATCTTTCGAAGAGTTGGTTGTCGTAATAAATACCTCATTTGTATTTGACATAATAAGATACAATATTTGAATCAAGAAAAAAATTATACCAATAGATAATACTTTTTTTCCGTATTTATAATGAATACTTTTAATAGAAAAGAAATTTGATTTTAATATATATATTTTTACATAAATTGTAACAAATATTATAGGTAAAGTAGATGTAATTAAGTATAATAAACTTAAATTTAATAAATTTACTTCTTCACTATACTTAGGTAAAATTTTTAGCCCTATTAAGAGTAAAATACTCGAAAATAAAGCTATTAAACTTACTAAACTGGGACTATTTAAAGCATATAATACGGAATAGACTGTTTTCAATACAAATTGAATCATTACTCCTAAAAATAAAATGACTATAACTTTTAATAAATATGCATTACTAATGTTGGTATTAAGAAAAGTTTGCCAATTAATAAAAGTAAACACTGGAATAGCTATTATTGAAATAAGGAGTAATAATAAAAATATTACACCGTATGAAGATGAAATTAATCTCTTTATTTCTTCTCCATCACTATTAAGAATAGGGCCTACTAATCTATTCCTAAGCCCATTTGTAACACCTAAGTCAAATGTTATAAACCAATTAATAAAGGCTAATAAGGTAAACCATATCCCTAAAGTAGATTGGTTAGAAAAAAAACTCATATACATTGGTAACATTAATAATGAAATTAACATACCAGAACCTCTTAGAGCAACTGCTAAAAACATATTAACCAGTACTCTTTTATTTCTTTTTTCTAATTTTTTAAGCTTATTAAACATTATTTTTGCAATAATTCCAATAATTCGTGTACGAATTGTTTGTGTAAATTTCTAATCAATGATTCTTCTATTTTAACCAATTCAAAATTCTCTACCTCTTTTATATTTTCATAAAAAAAAATTTCATTTTTTAACTTTGAACAATAAATAGAATCGACTTTTGAAGAAATAATATTTAATCCTGCACCTAAGTATGTCAGAATTTTTGAAGGAAATGCAGTGTCCATATAATCACCAGTAACTTGAGGATTTAAGCCTACATCACAAGTATTTAAAAATGTAAGGAAATCTTCACCTTTCTTTTCACCATGAAATTTTATTCTATTTTTGAAAGGAGATAGCTCTATACATTCTTTCAAACATTTAATATCTTCATCCTCCCCAAACCCTATTATATTTAAGTAATAATTATTCGGTAAATATTCAAGAATATCTATTGATTTAAAGGCTCCTTTCCTGACTGTTTCAATTCCACCAGCATATACTAAATTTATATATTTTTTATCAATACAACTGTAGTTCTGTATTCTTTTATTCACCCTGTAATCACCATATAGAACAATCTTTTCTTTTTTTTCTGATAGCTTATCTTTTAAAATATCAGAGGCTATGATATAATACTCACTATTATTTATTATCCTATCTTCAAACATAGTTAATAATTTAGGAAAAGTCCATATTTCAGAATATATCTCTTCTATTTCTAAAATAATTGTTAGATTTTTTAGTTTTTTTACATAATATAATGGTATACTTAACCATAAAGAATGATATACAATAATTTTTTCATTTTTCCGTATTTTGACTAGTAAATAAAAAAACAACCATAACCATGATAAAACAATGGTAAGGTAATTAAGTATTTTATATTTAGTATTAAAAGATGGGCTATAAATATAATTGTTATTAGCTAAACTTATTGTTTCTCCTCTTTTAAAAAAGGTCTTCTCTGTAGAAATTAACCAAGAAGGTGAAATAATATCAACTCCATATCCAATCTCATTCAAACTACTTATGACATAATCCATTTTATTAACCGCTGATAAAGCACAAGTACGGTTTATTTTAGATGAATTGTGATTGTAAAACCCTATGTATTTTATTCTATTCATTATAGTTTTCTCCTAATTTAATTGGTTCCCAATAAAAACGATATTCTTTTGTATAATTTGTCCTAATAAATAATATGAATAATACTATTACAGCCCATCCTACAATTTCTCTTCTACCTTTGAAAGGAATTTTAATCAATGAATTTATTGCTTTCGGAATTAACAAAATCATATATATAGAAAAATACATAGTAATTCTAAGTAAAGCAGGATTAACCCAAGATAAAGGCAATAAAAACAAAGCACAAGCCATTGCATTATAGTAATGGATATTATTAGCATCTTGCTTTAACAACACTTTTTTTCTATATAATGTAAAAATACAAACCATCATAAATATTATGGTAAAGTTTAATGTTCCCGCTCCATCAAATTCTTTATAATCTTCATAGCCTGCTAAACCTGTTAAAAAAAATGTTAATTGATTTTTAAGCATCATTATTAATGGAAATATTAATAAGGTAGTTGGAAAAATCCATTTCGTATTTTTTATATTGCATAAAAAATAGAACGGTATAAAAATTAATACCGATTTATGTATTAGTGATGTGAGAAGTAAAACACATAAGAACAACAACAACTTTCTTTTTTTTATTAATTTATAACAATAAAAAGTTGCTGCAAGAGCTAACGATTGTCTAATTGCAGTAATTGAGAAAACATAAAAATATAATACATAAAAAATTATTATTGCTAAAAAAGCCTCAGTTATTTTATTCGTATTATTCTTTAAAAAATTATAAAAGGAAATATAGAATATAATAGCAACTAAAAATAGATAAAATTGAAAGTTATTTGTTAAAACTTGTGAAAATTTAACAAAAATAGAATAACCAACATCTTTTCCTTCACCATTATAAAAACTTATTAAATTACCAAATACTTCTTTCCAAGTTATTTTTTTTGTGTTTTCATAATCTAAATAATATCCATAAGTATCTTCTCCCACCCCAAGATTTCGTAAACCTGAAAATAGAACAAAAATTAAACAAATTGTTTTAATGTAATTATTTTTTGTTTTAATTTCATTACCTTTTCTTAGACTAGAAGAAAAAAACACAAAAAATATTACAATCGCAAAAAATATTAATATATATAACATATTTTACATTTTATTTTTATATAAATTAATAATTTCATTGATATTTATAGTTATATCGTAATGTTCTAGAACATAAGCTCTACATTTTTCACTATAAAACGATTTTCCATTTTTTTCTATCGTTTTAACTGCATTAATTCTTGCTAAATTATCACGACTTTTTATAACATACCCACAACCCTCGCCAACAACTTCAGGACATGCAGTTACATTGTTCACGACGACTGGTGTACCACAACTCATTGCTTCTGCTATTACTAAACCAAAGGTATCTTCTGTCGAAAAATGTACGTAAACATCTGCAAAATTATATAGTTTTGCAAGTTCACTCTTTCCATCCACATAAGGAATTACTTTACAGTTTTTCGGAAATTTACAATTTTTTGCCACTTTTCCTACAACAATAATCTGATAATCATTTCCTATTTCCTTCGCAAATTTTATTAAATCATTGTATCGTACCGTTCCCAAACTCCATTGGGCACTAACACAAATAATAGTAAATTTTTCTGAATTCAAATTATATTGATCTATGATAGAATCATCTGAAACCGGTCTAAAAATACTGTGATTTATCCAGTTGTATATAGGCTTTACTTCATAACAGTTTAGTAATGATTGCTTAACTTCTCCTGCTAACCAATTTGACACTGTATGTATTGTTGCTTTTTCTAATTTTGTAAACCACTTCTTTTTATCTCGATGCATTTCTTGACTTTTATCTAAGAAGACACTTGATAAATAAGTTTTAAATTGCGGACAATGAGAACATTCTGTTTTCCACTTATCACATAATAAATCAGAATAATATGCGCACCTTCCTGTAAACGCCCAACAATCGTGTAATGTCCAGATCACTCGCTTTTGTACTAAATTTAGAAAATCAAATAATATTTCTAAATTTAAATAATTACCATGTAAATTATGTAAATGAATAACATCAGGATTATATTCTTTTATAAAATCAATCAATTTTGTAGTTCCTCTTTTAGTATAATATCCTTGTTTACCTATAAGACGACGACCTACATTGTGAAGATGATTTTCTATTCGCGTACCTATTTTAAAGCTTTTATGATAAGATGTTGATAACTGCCCATAAGCAATATAACATTCATGCCCTTGCTGTTCCAACACATTTGCAATATCCTCGCAAATAGAGCCTGTACTTCCATAACCTGATACAGAATTAATCATCAAAACTTTCATACTCTTCTATATTTCTTCTGACCAAACGGTTCTTTTAATATAATCTGCATAAGAAATAATAATTCTTACGACTTTTTCAGAAACATTTGGCATTGAGTAATCTGCAACAGGGCGGAAATTTCTTTCTTCACCTACTTTTTGTTGTAAAACTTGCGTTAAACCTTGCATAATTCTCTCTGGAGAAAGACCTACCATCATTACAGATGCTTCTTCCATCGCTTCTGGACGTTCGTGTGCTTGACGAATATTTAGCGCTTTGAAATTAAGAATAGATGATTCTTCTGAAATTGTTCCTGAATCTGATAAACAAGCATATGCATGCATTTGCAATGCATTGTAATCATGAAAACCAAGCGGTTTTAAAAACTGAATCTCGGGACGCGTTTCGATTTGCATCTTGTCAATCATATTTTGTGTACGTGGATGCGTTGATACAATAATTGGATATTGATATTTTTCCGCAATTGTATTCAATGATGTCATCAATCCACGAAAAT
The DNA here is from genome assembly GCF_002484185.1 of Empedobacter sp. UBA7620. Lineage (NCBI taxonomy): Bacteria > Pseudomonadati > Bacteroidota > Flavobacteriia > Flavobacteriales > Weeksellaceae > Empedobacter > Empedobacter sp. UBA7620. Next base: position 13,153 of record NZ_DLJI01000020.1, read on the forward strand.
TTTTCTCCGAATTGATATTTTCTTCTCTATGAGCAGATACAACAAAAAACTTCCCTTTTACTAAATCTAATTTTTCTAAAACATTTGATGCTTTGATTTCTGGCAAATAATGATTTAGAACTTCGAACATTGGAGAACCTGTTTTGATAATACGATCTGCTGGTAATCCTTCTCTTAACAAATATTCTCTCGCAATGTCTGAATATGTTAAGTTAATATCTGCTGTATGGTCTACGATCTTACGGTTTGTTTCTTCTGGAACCCTTTGATCAAAACAACGATTTCCTGCTTCCATGTGAAAAATCGGAATATGACGTTTTTTTGCAGGAATGGCACATAAACATGAATTTGTATCACCTAAAACTAAAAAAGCATCAGGTTTTATTTCCTCTAAAAGCGGATCTATTTTGATTAAAATATTTCCTACTGTTTCGGTGGCTGTTTTCCCCGCAGCTTCTAAGAAATAATCGGGTTTACGAAGTCCTAAATCTTCAAAAAAGATTTGATTTAATTCGTAATCGTAGTTTTGTCCTGTATGGACGATGATATGTTCTACTGCTTTAGAAGCATCTAAGGCGTCTAGTACTCGTGATAATCTGATGATTTCAGGACGGGTTCCTACCACCGTCATTACTTTTAGTTTTTTCATATCTATTAAGTTAAAAGGAAAATGGAAAAAGGAAAAATTAAATTGTTGCCATTAATTATTTCTTGCATTTTTCACAATCGCTCCTAATATATTTTTAATTTCTTTTGATTCATTTATTATAACAGTTAGTTCGAATGATTCTTTTTCTAATGCTTCAATTAGTCTTAACCAATAATTAGATTCTCTTGCTTCTTTAAGCGAGATGTCTACTTTATTAATAAAATTTGCTTTAGAAGAACCTGCTTGTGCTTCTTCATAATTTGCACCAATAGATGTAGCCGCTTTGACTAATTGATATTTTATTATCTTCAAATCACTAGTATCAGGAAAGTTCTTAAAAATTTAATAACTGCTACATCAAACAAAAAAGTTCTATTCAACAAGTCATTTTTCATTATTAAAATACTTTTACCTTTTTACTTTACACTTCTTACTTCCCTATTACACTTCCAAAAAATAAGTATCCGCATCCTCTGGATTGAATGGTTCATCTATCCAAAAAATGGTATATAAATCTTCATTCCCAATATTTTTGATATTATGGGTGTACCAAATAGGCATATCTACATACGCTGGTTCGGTTCCATCTAAATAGAAATCCAAAACTTCATCTGTATCAATTTTTCTTAGTTGAATTAAAGCTTTTCCTTTAATCACCGCAAAACGTTCAATTTTACGAGTGTGGTAATGATTTCCTCTCGTGATATCTGGAACCGTTGTTGAAAATGAACATTGTCCGCCAATTCCCAAACGAATAACTTCCACAAAAGCACCTCTAGGGTCAGTATGTTGCGTAAATTTCACAGGAAAATGCGTTTTGTAATCGATGTATGAACGATACGTATTGAATAAATTATGTTCAAATTTATCACTCAAAACAGGGATTTCTCCTCCGTCGAAATATTTAGTTTTATAACCGTCTAATAAGTCTAAAACCTCAGACACTTTTTTTGTTGAAGTAGGTTCTACGAATAATTCTGCGGTACTTTTTTCGGAACGAATTTCTTCAATTATTTTCATCACCAATTCTTGAACATAAATTAGCTTTACTTCGCCATCATTTGCAATCGTTGGCGTTTCACCATGTGTTAATTGATGACAAAAAGTTGCGATAAAAGAATTGTAAAATGGCTTACCAAAAGCACCAAAAACATTCGGGATAATCAAACCAGTTGCTTTTCTTCCGTTTTCGTTTGCCCAATTTACAATCGCTTCACGACCTTCACGTTTTGACTTTCCGTATAAATTATCGCGTTCCTCTTGCGTTGAAGAAGACATCAAAACATGTGCTTTAGAATTTGTTCTTTTTAATGAATCTACCAATTTATTGGCTAACGCAACATTGGTTTCGTAGATAAATTGTTCGGATTCGTGACGATTCATCGCTGCTAAATGAACAATTACATCACATTGAGCTACAAATTCGTCTAATTGAGTGTCATTCTCAAAGAATTCTTTATCAAAATCTACTCTTTCAAATTCTTCGGGATATAATCCTAATGTGTTATATAAATGACTTCCTACAAAGCCTTTTTGTCCTGTAATTCCTATTTTTTTCATTATTCATTTTTAAAATAATCTAATGCAAACCTATATTCATCTTGAATTTCGCCCAAGGCATAGTCCGCAAGAACCAACAATTTACTTTCTTCTTCTAAAGCTTGTATTGCTGTTATATGACCTGCTGGAATATGAAGATAAGTTAACAATTCATCAGATAATTCATATGTATTTACAGTTAAATTTTTGGAAGGATTTTCGAAATCATCGACTTTGATGACTGAAATTTCGAATCGACCTTTCATCGTAGCAAACCATCGTTGCTCAATTTTATGTCCTTGCCATCCTCTACTAAAGTATACAGAATGATTCTCGATAGTATAAATGCGCTTGATTTGTGAGGCATCAAAATCATTATTATATGTGATAATTCCTCTTTCGTCTTCGTGTCTATTACCCTTTAGAAATTGGGGATTAGGAATTGGGGATTGGAGACTTTTCATTATAGTTTTGATTACGATACTAGATTAGTCTATTAAACATTTTTTCAATTTGTTCAATCGTATCTATATGTTCATTTAAAGAAACTTCTAAATATTTATGTATCTGCATTTTATTTTAATATTAAACCAATATTTAAATTCCTAGTCTCTAGTACCTAATCACTAGTAAGGATATTGCATTACATCTTCACCGAATACCTCTTTACGAATTAAAGGTAATGTAGATACTAGTTTTTTTAATCCTTCAACACCTTGTTGTTCTGTATTATGCGAATGATAATCCTCAATTATAGATACATCTTTCTCTCCTTCCGAGAAATATTTTGCATAATTTAAATCACGATTATCCGCTGGTACACGGTAAAAATCTCCCATATCTTCAGCCTTCATCATTTCTTCACGTGTACAAAGTGTTTCGTATAACTTTTCACCATGACGTGTACCAATTACTTTTACTGGAACTTTTTTACCTGTTAATTCTATTAAGGCTTGAGCTAAATCTCCAATCGAACCTGCTGGAGCTTTATTCACAAACAAATCTCCAGGGTTTCCATTTTCAAAAGCGAAAAGAACTAAATCTACTGCATCTTCTAAAGACATGAAGAAGCGAGACATGTTAGGATCTGTGATTGTGATAGGTTCTCCTTTTTGAATTTGATTTAAAAACAATGGAATAACCGATCCGCGAGATGCCATTACATTCCCATAACGTGTTAAACATACAACAGTTTCAGTCAAGTTACGTGCTTCTGCAACAGCAACTTTTTCCATCATCGCTTTAGAAATTCCCATCGCATTAATTGGATAAGCTGCTTTGTCTGTCGAAAGACAAATTACTTTTTTAACACCATTAGAAGAGGCAGCACGGATCACATTCTGCGTACCTTCTACATTTGTTTTTACTGCTTGCATTGGAAAAAATTCGCACGAAGGAACTTGCTTCAATGCTGCCGCGTGAAAAATATAATCTACACCACGAGTCGCTGGTTCTACTGAGTTGAAATCTCGAACATCGCCAATATAATATTTAATTTTATCGTTTTTGTAAAGATTACGCATATCATCTTGCTTTTTCTCATCACGTGAAAAAATGCGAATTTCTTTGAAATGATCGGTTGCTAAAAAACGGTTAAGAACAGCTGTTCCAAAAGAACCTGTTCCACCTGTAATTAGAAGTACTTTATCTTTTATTTGCATTTTTTTATTAATTACATTTTAGATTTTAAAAATATTTTTTTTAGTAAAATAGAATATCAATAATTATTTGATCTAACATTTAAAAACAATTATTTGTCTTATTTACAAACCTTCATTAAATACTCCCCATAACCACTTTTTTGTAATGGTTCTGCAATTTTTGTTAATTGCTCTTTGTTGATATATCCCATTCTATAGGCTACCTCCTCAATAGCTCCAATTTTCATTCCTTGGCGTTCTTCAATCACTTGAACAAATTGCCCCGCTTGCATCAACGAATTGATTGTTCCTGTATCTAACCATGCTGTACCGCGATTGAAAACACCAACTTTCAATTTACCTCTCTTCAGATATTCGGCATTGATATCTGTAATTTCTAACTCTCCACGAGGAGATGGTTTTATATTTTTAGCAATTTCTATCACATTATTGTCATAAAAATATAATCCCGGAACTGCATAATTTGATTTTGGTTCAGAAGGCTTCTCTTCAATCGAAACTACTTCATTATTCTTGTTAAACTCAACAACACCATATCTTTCAGGATCAGATACTTGATATGCAAAAACTACTCCTCCGTCAGGATTCGCAGAATCTTGTAATAATTTAGACATTCCAGAAGCATAGAAAATATTATCTCCTAAAATTAAAGCTACTTTATCATCACCAATAAATTCTTCTCCTAGAATAAACGCTTGCGCTAAACCATCTGGACTTGGTTGTTCTTTATAAGAAAATTTACATCCTATTTGAGAACCGTCACCTAATAACTTCTCGAAATGAGGTAAATCGTGTGGTGTAGAAATAATCAATATTTCATTAATTCCAGCCAACATTAAAGTTGACAATGGATAATAAATCATTGGTTTATCATACACAGGCATCAATTGCTTACTTACAGCCAATGTTAATGGATGTAATCGCGTACCTGATCCTCCTGCTAAAATTATTCCTTTCATGTTTTTTTGTTGTTAGATGGTTAAAGGGTTAGAGAGTAAAATGGTTAAAAATATACTTTTTAACTTCTTAATTCTTTATTGTTAATAAGGTAAGACGGTTATACTATTATAGAAAATAACATTATATCTTTTTAATCTTCTAACCTCTTCTCCTTTTAGCTATTTATCTTCTTTCAACTTATTTATTAATTTTGATAACATATTTTTTATAAAGAAAATTCTATTTGTAATTATTTCATTCTCTTCTGAATATTTTAATCGATATGAAATCTCAACTTGTGTTTCTAATTCACTTAATGACCCTAAACTAATATATAAAAAACGTATGAACTCAGCATATCCATTTCTTCCTGCCCCTTCTGCAATATTAGAAGGAATTGAAATTGATGCTCTTCTCATTTGACTAATTAATCCAAATTGTTCCTCTTTCGGGAAGTTACTTGTTAATCTATAAATTTCTTCTACAAGTATCATTGATTCTTGCCAAACTTTAAGGTCTTTATGAGAATTAATTTTATTCATATATATTTAGTTAGATGGTTAGATGGTTAGATGGTTAGATGGTTAGATGGTTAGATGCAAAATTACATAATTTCTTAACATTATAACTTCTTCACTTTAAACTCACCAAACGATTGCGCTTCTTGATCTTTATCAGAGATTATCATTTTATCTGAAGGAACTCCCCAGTCAATTCCAATTTCTTCATCTAATGGATTCACTCCATCTTCTGCTTCTTTGTTATATCCATTGTCACATTTATAGAAAAATGTAGCTGAATCAGAAATAACAGAAAATCCATGTAAAAATCCTCTCGGAATAAACAACTGTTTTTTGTTTACTGCAGATAACTCAACCGCTACTGATTGACCATAGGTTTCAGAACCTGGACGAACATCAACTGCAACATCTATCACTGTACCCTCTACAACACGAACTAACTTTGCTTGCGCATGTTCTCCCGATTGCATATGTAGTCCACGAACTACACCGTAAGAAGATTTAGACTGATTATCTTGAACAAAAGTTGGCTTGTAACCCAAAATTTCTTCCAATTTATTCTCGTTATATGATTCGAAAAAATAACCTCTCGAATCTTCAAAAACTGTAGGTTCTAAAATAAAACAACCTTTTAATTTCGTTTCTGTCGCTTTCATTATAGTCGTTTATCAACTTCTTCTTTAGGCAAAGCCCCTTTTACATCATAAATCACACCATTTTCATTTAAATAATCATTTAACTGAAGATTTAAAAATTCGTCGTGTGAAACAGTCAAAATAATAGCGTCAAATTTAGATTCTTCGACAAACTCAGAATGACATTTTATTCCATATTCGTGCATCACCTCATCTGGGTTAGCCCAAGGGTCTAAAGTTGTCACCTCTATTCCATATTCTTCTAATGCATTAATCACGTCAATTGCTTTAGAATTACGAATATCAGGGCAATTTTCTTTAAAGGTAATTCCTAAATTTAGAACTCTTGCTCCTTTTACTTTGATGTCGTTATTTATTAACAATTTAACAACTTGCGAAGCTACAAAAGCTCCCATCGAGTCATTTAATCGTCTTGCTGCTAAAATTAATTCAGAATAATAACCAATTTCTTGTGCTTTTTGAGCCAAATAAAATGGATCAACGCCAATACAATGTCCTCCAACTAAACCTGGTTTAAATGGTAAAAAATTCCATTTTGTTCCAGCAGCTTCTAAAACATCGTTTGTATCAATATCCATTAGCGAGAAAATCTTCGATAATTCATTAATAAACGCAATATTGATATCACGTTGCGAGTTTTCAATTACTTTTGACGCTTCTGCAACTTTAATTGTTGGTGCTAAATGTGTTCCAGCAACAATTACCGATTTATATAAATCATCAACAATTTTTCCAATTTCTGGAGTTGAACCTGATGTTACTTTTAAAATTTTCTCAACCGTATGTTTTTTATCTCCTGGATTAATTCGCTCTGGTGAATATCCCGCATAAAAATCTTGGTTAAACTTCAATCCCGAAAATTGTTCCAATACTGGAATACATTCTTCTTCTGTAACACCTGGATAAACCGTTGATTCGTAAATAACAATATCATTTGGTTTTAAAACTTTACCTACTGTTTCTGAAGACTTTTTAAGCGGTGTTAAATCAGGTCGATTATTCTTATCTACAGGAGTTGGAACGGTTACAATAAAAATTGTAGCATCTCTAATATCTTCTGTATTCGAAGAGCAAAACAACCCGTTTTGAGATTCTTCGACAAGGTCAGAATGTGAATTAAAAGGATTTTGTTTAACTAAAACATTTTGTAAAACATTATTTTCAACTTCTAAAGTTGAATCTACTCCATTATTTAATTCAGTAATACGTTTCTGATTGATATCAAACCCAACAACAGGGTATTTTGTTGCAAATAATCGAGCCAAAGGTAGACCTACGTAACCTAAGCCGATAACTGCTATTTTATGTTGTTGATTCATTATTTATTATAATATTTTCTGTACCATTGTACAAAGTTATACACTCCTTTGTCAACAGGATAATTTGGGTTATAGCCAAATTTATCTTTCAAATCTTGGACATCTGCCCATGTTTGATTGACATCTCCTGCTTGCATCGGATACATTTCTAAAATAGCTTTTTCACCTGTCGAATGTTCGACTTCTTTGATAAAATCCATTAATTGAACAGGTTTACTATTCCCAATATTGTATAATTGGTATTTTTCGTTTGTATTTTTATCTTCAAGAATTTTGTCAATTCCTTGAATAATATCATCAATATATGTGAAATCGCGTGATAAATCGCCGTGATTAAAAACTTTTAAAGGTTGATGATTCAATATAGCATCTGTAAACAAAAACATTGCCATATCTGGTCGTCCCCAAGGTCCATAAACAGTGAAAAAGCGCAAACCTATCGTTTGGAAATCGTACAAATGACTATACGCATGCGCCATTAGCTCGTTTGCTTTTTTGGTTGCAGCGTATAAACTAATAGGATGATCAACATTTTGATTTGTTGAAAAAGGAACATCTGAAGAGTTTCCGTAAATACTTGAACTACTTGCGTACAATAATTTTTTGACGTTATAATTTCGGCAACTTTCTAAAATATTTAGAAAACCAACCAAATTACTTTGTCCATAGGCATCAGGATTTTCGATACTATAACGAACACCAGCCTGAGCTGCCATATTAACAACCGAATCAAAAGAATATTCTTTAAAAAGTTGAGCTAATGACTCTTTGTCTTCTAAATTCATTCGATAGAAAATCATCTTTTCTTCGTGTTTAGAAGATAGAACTTTCTGATCAAAATTTGAAGCAAATTCTTGATTGATTCCTAATTCTTTTAATCGATCATATTTTAACTGAATAGTGTAATAATCGTTAATATTATCAATTCCAACAACTTTGATATTTTTTTCGATTAATTTTTCAGCTAAATGGTAACCTATAAAACCAGCTACACCAGTTATTAATACTGTTTTCATTATTTCTCCTTTTCAGAAGTCGCAACTACTTTTCTTAATCCAGAACTAGAGAAGCGGTGTGTACGCTTGTTGTAGTAAATTTGAATATTATTATCTAAACAATATTGTTTTCCCGTAAAGTCGATATTTCGATATTCTTCGCCAATAACTCTAACATTTATTGGTAAAGCACTTAACATATCAAACAAATCTTGTTCGGTTTCGTAGGGAATGATTTCGTCGACATATCGACAACCTTCTAATTGAATATAACGCTCTACAATAGATTGAGTAGGACTATTTTTTGAAGGGTCTACACTTGCAGGATCAGTATTAAGCCCTACAATTAAGTAGTCGCATTGTCTTTTGGCTTCTTCGAGCATCATCACATGACCTGCATGAAGAAGGTCAAATATACCGAATGTAATTCCCGTTGTCATTTTATAATAATATTGTTGGAACGACAAATTTAAGGATTTATATTGAATTAATTTTAAGCTTTTATGACATAAAAAAAGCACTCAAATCGAGTGCTAAGTATTTAAATTAATTCAGAATTTATTTTTTCTAAATGCGTGTAAACATTCTTTACTTCCTGCGAATATTCTTTTTGTAGAATTAAATTCGCTGTCGGGGTATTCACAAAAATGGTATTTTGCAAACCAACAAAAGAAGTATAAACATCTGTTCCAATCACCATGTTTCCATTACGATCGACATAATGTCCGTTCATTATAAAATAATCATACAACGATTCGAAAGAACCTAAATCATTCCAAACAAATTTTGCTGGAACTACTTTTATCTTCTTGCTTCGTTCCATTACGGCGTAATCGATACTATTTGATGGAATATTCATTGAAAGTTCTTCGTTCAATTCTCCGTTAATATTGTCAGACCAAGCAATTTTTGAAGCTTCGTAAATATCTTTCTCAAATTTCTTTAATTCTTTCAGTAAAATTTTTGCTTTGAAACAAAACATTCCACTATTCCACAAAAAGTTTCCTTGCTCGATAAAATCTTGCGCAGTAATATGATTTGGTTTTTCGCGGAAAGAAAGTACATTATCTCCTTTGTGCTCAATATAACCATAACCCGTTTCTGGACGAGTCGCATGAACACCAAATGTTACGATATAATCTTTTTCGGCTAGCGCAATCGCTTTTTTCATTGCAACTTGATAAGCTTCCATATCTTCAATCAAATGATCAGATGGTGTAACAATTAGAATATCATCATCCTCAACTGCTAAAGCTGCAAATGCAATTGCCGCCGCTGTATTACGTGGAACAGCTTCTACAATTTTTGTGTATTCAACATCAAGTTTATCTAAAACTTCTTGACTTAAATGGTCATTATCTTTATTCCCAATCACAATTAATTTATCGGCAATTGGACGATTACGTTGAATCGTTAACTCAAATAATGATTGCTCATTAAACAAAGGTAAATATTGTTTTGGATGACTTTTACGAGAAAGTGGCCATAAACGACTTCCTACTCCTCCAGATAATATCACGTTATAAATACACATAAATTCTTCTAATTCGAACTTGTAAAGTTATTAAAAACTACTATATCATTGCATTCTATTATGATTTTTCTTTTAAGCACAAAAAAAAGCGTTCAAAATTGAACGCTTTAAAGTATTATTATTGATTTTATTAAATCATCGAAATACGTAATGTATTTGTAATTCCTTTCTCAAATGCTGGCATTGCATTAAGATTAATGATATAATCACCATATTCTACATAACCTGCATTTTTCGCCAAGATATTTACTTCAGTTACCGTTTGATCTGTAGAAGTATCGCGAGGATCGTAATTGATAGCTTTTACTCCCCATAACAAATTCAACATACGGTTAATACGTTTACTTGGATTGAAAACCAAAATAAATGAATTTGGACGATGAGAAGAAATTTGGAAAGCTGTATAACCAGAATACGTTAAAGTTGCAATTGCTTTCGCTCCTGTATCTTCTGCCATTCTAGCTGCATTATAACAAACCATATCAGTTACGAAACGTTCGTTTTTGATCTTTGGTTTGTGTTCTGGTACATGTACGTGATCATCATCTTCAACAGTTTGAAGAATCTTCGTCATTTTCTCGATAACTTGTACAGGATATTGTCCTACAGAAGTTTCTCCAGATAACATTACCGCATCTGCTCCATCAAAAACTGCATTCGCTACGTCAGAAACCTCCGCACGAGTTGGTGTCAAACTAGAAATCATTGTTTCCATCATTTGCGTTGCAACAATAACTGGTTTACGAGCTAATTTCGCTTTGTCAATTAATTGTTTTTGCGCTTTTGGAACGATTTCAAACGGAACCTCAACTCCTAAATCTCCACGAGCAACCATTAATCCATCAGAAAATTCTAAAATATCATCGATATTTTCTAATGCTTCTGGTTTTTCAATTTTAGAGATAATTGGAATTTTTAATGTTCCATTTTCTTTGATAAATTCTGATAAATCTTTTACATCTTGTCCAGAACGAACGAAAGATAATGCAAACCAATCTACACGATTTTCGATTGCGAATTTTGCATCTTCTTTATCTTTTTCTGTTAAAGCTGGTAAAGAAATATTTGTATTTGGTAAGTTAACTCCTTTTTTAGAACGTAATGGACCACCTTGAATCGTTTCTGCTTTTACAGTATCTGTTCCATTTGTCTCGATTACTTTGAAGATTAATTTTCCGTCATCAATCAAAATATTTTCTCCCACTTGCACGTCTTGCGCAAACTTTTTGTACGTCATAAAAACTTTCTCTTTCGTTCCTATAACATCTTCGTTTGTGAAAGTTAAAATATCTCCTGGATTGATGATAAAATCTTCGTGTTCCATTTTTCCAATACGCAACTTAGGACCTTGTAAATCCGCTAAAATTGCTGTATTGTAGCCATGATCGTTATTTAATTGATGGATTGTTTCAATCTTACGTTTCACATCCGCATAATCTGCGTGCGAAAAGTTGATACGGAACACATCTGTTCCTTTTCTCATCATTTCTAATAAAATCTCTGGACTTTCTGTTGCCGGACCTAAAGTCGCGACAATTTTTGTCTTTTTAAGATATTGTCTATCGTAAATCATAATTTTTCCCTTTTTTTATGCACAATATTTTGTTAGAAAACCAATTGATCTGCATTGCTAATCAAATCGATATCTATTTTTTTGATCGTTTTTATAAAATCTTTTTCTACAAATGGTAGTTGAAGATATTGTAGTTCATCTTCCCAACCAGAGATTTTTACAACATAATTGCAATCCTTGTAATTTGGCACAAGAATAACGCTCTCTTTGAAAAGATTTGATAAATCTACTTCATTTTTTTTAAAATCGGATTGATTTGGAGTATTTTTAATGATATGATAATCTATTTTATTTGCTTCGTCTAACCATTGATAGGTTTCGAAAAAATAAGTATGCTCATCTAACCGAATATCCAAATCGTGAATACGCTCAAAACGCGTATCAAAAGTAGAGTTGAGATGGAAAATAAATTGTGTAGAAGTGTTAAAACTAGAATTTACGCCTATGAGATGAAAATCTATCCAATCATCATATAAGAGTAATTCTGCCATGTTTCTAAACTTTTTCTATTTTCTTTTGTAGCGAATAGTAGGCGCGTTTTGCTGCACTTTCTTCTGCTTTCTTTTTAGAAGTTCCTCTCCCTTTCGAGATGACTTTATCATTGAGACGGATAACTGATACAAAAACCTGCAAATCTTCTGCGTTTTGCTCCTCAAATGTATTGAATCTTATCGTATTTCTCGTTTTTTGACTCCATTCCAAAATCAACGATTTGTGACTTGTAATCGTGTGTTCCAAACGATCTAAATCCGCATAAGGGTCAATAATTTTGACTTGAATAAATTTTTGTACGGCATTTATGCCTCCATCTACATAAATTGCACCTACCAAAGCTTCCAACATATCACCATTTACGTCTTCACCTAAATTGTTGTGATTGTTCATTGGATCCAAATAATCTAACAAGCCAAGTTGTTTCGAAACGGCATTCAATTGTTTACGCGAAACAATTTTAGAACGCATTTTTGTTAAATAACCTTCTTGTTGATCTGGCGCTTTGTAGTATAAGTGCATTGCTGCAGAAGCACCAAGTAATGCATCTCCTAAAAACTCTAATCTTTCAAAGTTTATACTGTTTCCATTTTCATCTTTTTTCTGTGCAGATCTGTGGGTAAATGCTTCTTTAAAAACCTCAACATTGCGAGGAGTATAACCCAAAATCGACTTCAAAAATTTCAAAAAAGGATCAGATGAATTTGAATCATCACGATGATTTTTAAAAGAAAATAATTTTTTTAAGAAAGACATTACTTATACTTCTTAAATATCACACAAGCATTGTGACCACCGAAACCAAAAGTATTACTCAATGCATAATCTACATTTTTCTCTTTTGCTTTGTTAAATGTATAATCGATTTTCGGATCAAGATTTTCATCATCCGTAAAATGATTAATTGTTGGTGGAACGATACTGTTATTGATTGCTCCAATAGCCGAAATCGCTTCAACAATCCCTGCACCACCTAATAAGTGACCAGTCATAGATTTTGTTGAATTGATTTGAATATTATAAGCATGTTCTCCAAATAATTTTTGAATTGCTTTAGATTCTGCAATATCACCTAATGGTGTAGATGTTCCGTGCATATTGATATGATCCACGTCTTCTACGCTGATATTGGCATCTAATAAAGCCTCTCTCATCACATTTAATGCGCCTAATCCTTCGGGATGTGGAGCTGTAATATGGTGAGCATCTGCTGTCATTCCTGTTCCTACTAATTCTGCATAAATGGTAGCTCCACGCGCAATAGCATGTTCGTACTCTTCTAACACAATACATCCAGCTCCTTCTCCCATTACAAAACCGTCACGGTCTTTGTCGAAAGGTCTTGAAGCAGTTTGTGGATCATCATTTCGTGTAGATAACGCATGTAATGCATTGAAACCTCCAATACTTGATGCTGTAATCGCAGCTTCTGAACCTCCTGTTACAATTGCTTCTGCTTTTCCAAGTCTTAATAACATATAAGCGTCAATAATTGCATTTGTTGAAGAGGCACATGCCGAAACAGTTGTATAATTAGGTCCCATAAGACCAAATTCCATTGAAATATGACCAGGCGTGATATCTGCAATCATCTTAGGGATAAAGAAAGGATTGAAACGTGGTGTTCCATTTCCTGTCGCGTAATTCGAAACTTCTTCTTCAAAAGTTTTAATTCCACCGATACCAGATCCCCATATAACGCCGATACGCTCTTTGTTTACATTTGTATCTTCTAAGATTCCACTGTGTTTTATTGCCTCTCTAGCTGCAATAATTCCCAATTGGGCACAACGGTCAATTTTTCTTGCCTCTTTACGATCAAAATGATCTTCGATATTGAAGTTTTTGATCTCACAAGCAAATTGTGTCTTAAAAAGAGTTGCGTCAAAAAGCGTAATAGGCGCAGCGCCACTTACACCATTCACTAATCCATTCCAGTATTCTTGGTATGAATTTCCGATTGGTGTTAGCGCGCCTAAACCTGTTACTACTACTCTTTTTAATTCCATAAAATAGGAACTATTACTTGTTTAAGTCTTCGATGTATGTTACAGCTTGACCTACAGTTGAAATTTTTTCTGCTTGATCGTCTGGAATTTGGATATCAAATTCTTTTTCGAATTCCATGATTAATTCTACTGTGTCTAATGAATCAGCTCCTAAATCGTTAGTGAAACTTGCTTCTAGCGTAACTTCGCTTTCGTCAACTCCTAATTTATCTACGATAATCGCTTTCACTCTTGATGTAATGTCAGACATAATTTTCTAATTTTAATTGTTGTAAACTAGTGCAAAAATATAAAACTTATATTAAATACAAGCTTTTTTTTATATGCACGCATAAGAACTTGGAAATATATGGTGAATAAACATGCACGAAAACGTTTAAGTGAATGACATAAGTCAAATTTTTCACGCTTCTTTTTATTGTAACTTTGTACAAAGTTTTTACCTTTAAAATTTTAAAAATACTTTAAAAATCACAAAAATGAGCATAGAATTGGCATCTTACGGAATAAAAAATTCCAAAATTAACTATCAATTATCTCCTGAAGAGCTTACAGAGAAAATGATAGAATTAGGACAGGGAGAAATTACATCTTCTGGAGCAGTAAATATGTTAACCGGAGAATTTACAGGACGTTCTCCTAAAGATCGTTTTATTGTTAAAGACGAAATCACTGCAGAAAACGTTTGGTGGGATGGAAACATCAATATTCCTTTCGATTCTGATAAATTTGACGCTTTATACGATAAAGTTGTTGAGCATTTAAGCAACCGCGAAATTTATGTACGTGATGCTTTTGCTTGTGCTGACGATGCATACAAAACAAAAATTAGAGCAATTACAGAAACTCCTGCTGCTAATTTATTTATCTATAACATGTTTATTCGTCCAACGGAGGAAGAATTAAAAAACTTTGGTGATGCTGAATGGACAATTATCAATGCGCCAACTTTTGTTGCAGATGCTAATGAAGATGGTACAAGACAACACAATTTCTCTATCTTAAATTTTAAACGTAAAATTGTTTTAAACGGAGGAACTGGTTATACAGGAGAAATGAAAAAGGGTATTTTCTCTGCCTTAAACTTCATCATGCCAGTATTCAGAAATACTTTACCAATGCACTGTTCTGCAAACTCTGGTGAAAATGGAGATACAGCAATGTTCTTTGGTTTATCTGGAACAGGAAAAACAACTTTATCAGCAGACAAAAACAGACGTTTGATTGGTGATGACGAACACGGATGGACAGAAGACAATACGGTTTTCAATTTTGAAGGTGGTTGTTACGCAAAAGTTATCAACTTATCTCCAGAAGGTGAGCCAGAAATTTTTGCAGCAATCAAAGACGGAGCTTTATTAGAAAACTGTAAATTAATTCCAGGAACTAACGAGGTTGATTTTACAGATACATCTATCACAGAAAACACACGTGTTTCTTATCCAATTGATTATATCGAAAATATTGCAGTTCCTTCTGTAGGAAAGAATCCTAAAAATATTTTCTTCTTATCGTTTGATGCTTACGGAGTTTTCCCTCCAATTGCAAAATTAAACCCAGATCAAGCGGCTTACTTATTTATCTCAGGATATACATCTAAAGTTGCTGGTACAGAAGCTGGTGTTACAGAGCCTCAAACTACATTTTCTACATGTTTTGGTGCGCCATTCATGCCGTTACATCCAACTAAATATGCTGAAATGTTGAGCGATAAAGTTGAGAAAACTGGTGTAAATGTTTGGTTAATCAATACAGGTTGGAATGGTAAAAAAGAGCGTATGTCTTTAAAAGATACACGTGCAGTTATCAATGCAGCTTTAAACGGAGATTTGAACAACGCTGAATTCAAAAAAGATCCTTATTTCGGATTTGAAGTTCCAGTTGCAATCGAAGGTGTTGCTTCAGAAAAATTAAGTCCAGCGACTTCTTTTGATTCTACAGCAGCATACGAAGCAAATGCGAAAGAATTAGCAGATAAATTCAAAGCGAACTTCAAGAAATTTGAAGAGTTTGCAACTGCTGATTTATTAGCTGGTGGACCAACTATTTAAGGTTAAGATTGAGGTTGAGAATGAGTTTTTAACTCATTTTGAAAATCAGAAATAAATACAAAACCGAGCAAATTGCTCGGTTTTTTTTATGTTTTTATACTTTGAATAATTTTCCACATAGACACATAGAAATTGATGATTATTTGATAAAAAATCAGTAGTTTACTCATAGTTTTTCGTCTTTGATGAAAATTACATTTTCAAGTAAAAGTCTTTTGTTAAATCGATATAATCTTCTGTGTATTGATGACGATCGACTTCGATAATTAATTCTTTTTCTTGTATATCTTTTTCATGAAAACTAAATTCTAACAACACACGTTTTGTAACCGTTGTCGAATTCCCTTTGATATAAACAACTCTAGATAATTTTAAAGCGTTTTGAGCCGTTATCATACAAAAATCACCCATTTGATCGTATGGAATTATAAAACTCGCTAATCCGTCTTTTTGTAGTAATTCGGCAGTTTTTTTTATTAATTCTTCGAAAGTCAAGGTTTCTTGCTGGCGTGCTTGTTTACGCGCATCAAAATCAACCGTATCATTCACCACAAAAAAAGGTGGATTACTGACAATCAAATCATATTTTTTATTGGTTGAATAATCTTGAAGCGATGAATTAAAAATGGTTAATCGATCTGAAAAAGATGCATTCTCGAAATTTTCTTTTGCTTGTAAAAAAGCATCGTTATCAATTTCTATTGCCTCAATCATAGAAAGAGGAAAACGTTGCGCTAACATCAACGAAATTAATCCAGTTCCTGTACCAATGTCTAAAATAGTATTTCCACTTTTTAAATCAGCCCAAGCGCCAAGTAAAACACCATCTGTGCCTACTTTCATTGCGGTTTTATCTTGAAAAATTTCGAATTGTTTGAATCGAAAAGGTTTTCTATTCATTGTAAGGAATCAAAATGTAGAATGTTGTACCGACAGAAATTTCGGTTTCGAAACGAATTGATCCGTCATAATCGTCAATAATTTTTTTCACCATTGGCAAACCAATTCCCATTCCACTATTCTTTGTTGTAAATTTCGGAACAAAAATAGAATCTTGTGATTCGATAGGAATTCCATTCCCATTATCTTGAATGGTGATATGAAGAAAATCTTTAACTAACGCCACATCTACTCTCACTTTTGCTGTACGAGATTGTGGAATAGATTGAAACGCATTCTTAGTAATATTGGTAATAATTCGATTCATATATTGTTTATCAAAACGCATCATGATGATGTTAGGCGAATAATTAAATTCTATAAATTCCATCGGAAATACAAAAAGGGTATTTTTGATAACATCAACCACATCTATTTTTTCGTCTTTACGAGAAGGCATTTTAGCAAAATCTGAAAAAGCTTCGGCTATCGCAGAGATGGTATCAATTTGTTGCAATAAAATATTAGTTGTTCGCATCGTCTTTTCTTCAAGATTCGGATCATTGATATCAAATTTTCGCATATAATTCTGAATCATTAATCGCATTGGTGTTAATGGATTTTTGATTTCATGCGCCACTTGTTTTGCAAAATCTCTCCAGGCTTCTTCACGTTCTTGTTTAGCCAACAAATCTGATTGTTCCCGCAATCGGTACAACATATCATTATAAGAATCTACCAGAACCTTTATTTCATCGTTACCATCGTAACGAATCGGCATATTGTTTACAATAACTTCTGTTTCGCGAATACGATCTGCAAACGACCAAAGTTTATTAAGCGTACGTTTAGTAACAAAATAGACCGCAAATGTTCCAAACAAAAGAATAACTCCAAAAGCCAATCCATAACTACCAATTAATGTAAACATGTCTTGTTGTAAAAAATCTTGGTTAGATTGATAAGGTAGACAGAGAACAGCAATATTTTCGTTGTAATAATTTTTGATATGACTATAAGACGAATAAACATTGTTATCGTAAGCCGTATCTTTATTGGTTACAATAAAATCATTTGATTTTTGTAGTTGGTCTAATATTTTCTGAGGTAAAACATCATAAGTCGTTGAAACTGGCTGTGTGGTTAAAATTTTATTACCACGCAAATCATAAATTACAATATCGGTTTTATTGATATCAGCAATGCGAAGAAAACCATCTTCTAAAATGTCATGAATATTATCTTTGCTTGCTATCCCAGGGTAATTATCCATTTCATAATCTATCGCAGATTCTACCGCTCTAACTTTTCGTTTGAGAATATCTTCGTGATATTGTTTAGTTTGTGCATTGAAATGATTGGCAGTAATCAGCAAGATAGCTCCTGCTGTAAATAACAAAATCGTTACCATATAAATGATAATACGAACGGGTAGCGATAGGTTATTTTTTTTTCTAATCATTTTATTTTTGGAATAATCTTTTGACGTATTTTCCTAAGATATCAAATTCTAAATTCATTGTATCGCCAACTTTCACTTGATTAAGGTTTGTAAACTCCCAAGTATATGGAATAATTGCAACCGAAAACTGCCCTACTTTACTGTCAACAACTGTTAAACTAATTCCGTTAAGACAAATCGAACCTTTTTCTACTGTAACATTTCCAGACGATGCTTCATCATATTCTACTGTAACAAAAAAGCTACCATTTTGGTTTTCTATCGAAACAATTTTTCCGGTTTGATCTACATGACCCTGCACAATGTGACCATCGATACGACCATTGAATTGCAAACATCGTTCTAAATTGATTAAATCACCGTTTTTTAATGTGTTAAAATTTGTTTTTTGTAGCGTTTCCTCTATAGCAGTGACTTTGTAAAGCCCATCTTTGAAATCAACAACTGTTAAACAAACTCCATTATGTGCAACACTTTGATCAATTTTTAATTCATCACAAAAATCAGCCTCAATCCATAAATGTAAATTAGATTGATCTTTCTCCGC
Source organism: Empedobacter sp. UBA7620 (assembly GCF_002484185.1). NCBI lineage: Bacteria > Pseudomonadati > Bacteroidota > Flavobacteriia > Flavobacteriales > Weeksellaceae > Empedobacter > Empedobacter sp. UBA7620. Next base: position 31,979 of record NZ_DLJI01000020.1, read on the forward strand.
TTTAATAAGCTTTCCTACTCCTTCTACGATTCCTGTAAACATGATGTTATTTTTTGTGAAATTAATAATTAATTTAAACTTATAAATGAAAAAGGGATGATTTTAAAACATCATCCCTTAAATATATTAACTCTGTAATAATTTTTACTCTACAGTAACAGATTTTGCCAAGTTACGAGGCTGATCTACATTCTTACCTAATTTAACGGCAATCCAATATGATAATAATTGTAATGGAATAGCTGTTAAGATTGGAGAGAATTCTTCTGCTGTTTCTGGGATTACCACGTAATCATCTGCCATAGCAGTTACTTGCTCGTCACCATCATTAACGATTGCAATTACTTTAGCGCTACGAGATTTAATTTCTTGAATATTAGAAACTACTTTTTCGTAATAACCTTTTTTCGTTGCAATAACAATAACTGGCATATTTTCGTCCAATAAGGCGATTGGTCCGTGCTTCATTTCTGCTGCTGGATAACCTTCTGCGTGGATATATGAAATTTCTTTCAATTTTAATGCTCCTTCTAAAGCCGATGGATAGTTATATCCACGTCCTAAATAAATTGCATTTCTGTTGTCTTTGTATTTTTCTGCGATTTGATCAACAACACCTTCACAGTTGTCTAAAATTTGTTGAACTAAATCTGGAATACGCTCTAATTCGCGTGTTAACAACGTGAATTTTTCTGTTGATAATTCTCCATTGTGTTTACCTAATTTTAAGGCAATCAATGCTAAAATTGTTAACTGAGCTGTAAATGCTTTTGTTGATGCAACACCAATTTCTGGTCCTGCGTGTGTATAAGCACCTGCATCTGTAATACGAGCAATAGAAGAACCTACAACATTATTAATTCCGAAGATAAATGCTCCAGCCTCTTTTGCTAATTTAAGTGCTGCCAATGTATCTGCTGTTTCTCCAGATTGAGAAATTGCAATCACGACATCGTGTTTATTGATGATTGGATTACGGTAACGGAACTCTGATGCATATTCTACTTCTACAGGAATACGAGCGAAATCTTCGATCATATATTCTGCAACTAAACCTGCATGATAAGAAGTTCCACATGCAACAATGATGATACGTTTTGCATTCAAGAATTTTTCTTGATGATCCCAAATACCAGCCATTTTGATAACGCCTTCGTCTACTAATAAACGTCCACGCATTGTATCACGAATAGAACGAGGTTGTTCGTTGATTTCTTTTAACATGAAATGCTCGTAACCACCTTTTTCAATCGCTTCGATATTTAATTGTAACTCTTGAACATCTAAAGAAACCGCTTCGTTATTTTGGATTGTGCGTACATCAACTTCTTTGTCTAAAGTAATTGTTGCCATGTCACCATCTTCCAAATAAACCGCATCTTTTGTAAACTCGATAAACGGAGAAGCATCAGAAGCTACAAAAAATTCGTTTTCTCCAATACCAATTGCCAATGGAGAACCTAAACGTCCTACAACAATTGTATTTGCTTCTTCTTTGTCTAAAACTGCAATTGCATAAGCTCCAATCACTTCATTCAAAGCTAAACGAACTGCATCAGTTAAATTTAAGTTTTGTTCTTCTTGAAATAATTGAATAAAGTTTACTAAAACTTCTGTATCTGTATCACTATGAAAAACGTACCCTTTGTCTTTTAATAATTGTTTGATTGATTCATAATTTTCAATAATTCCGTTATGAACCAATACCAAACGTCCATTATTAGACATATGAGGATGAGAGTTTACATCATTTGGAACACCATGTGTTGCCCAACGTGTATGCCCAATTCCTAAATGAGGTGTTTTATCTAAATTTGCTGATTTATCTTCTAAATCTGAAACTTTTCCTTTTGTTTTTACCAATTCAAAATCGGTACCAGTAGAAAGAACTAAACCTGCACTATCATATCCACGATATTCTAGTCTTTTTAGTCCATTAATAATAATTGGGTACGCTTCGCGATGTCCAATATATCCTACAATTCCACACATAATATTTTATAGTATTTTAGTTAAATTCGTTAAATATAATACGCCCTATTTTTGAGAGTAATATACCAATAATTTCAATTTTTTATCCGCTACTTCCGAATTATTTCCATGTAAAACAATTCTGTATGGATTATAAGCTCTATTATTTTGATAAGGATTTGTACTATTAATAGTTGTTGCATAACTAACAGATGTTATAAAATTACCCATTGTAATAAACATCGTTTGATCTTTAAACTCATTTCCTTTCTCTAACATGCTTTTTAGATGTTTCGTGATATCAATTGTATAATAATCAGTATCTCCTTTTACAATAGGATTAAAGTGAACTGATGTAGGATATGCATTATAGAATTCTAAAACGTCTGCATACAATTCATTTATAACTTTATCATCTTTTTTGTAATTATTCCAAGCAACTAAATAAGGTGGTTTTGGGAAACCTGTAGAACCATCAATATAGAATTTTAATTTTGCACCAAGAATCACAATGTTACTTTTTGTCATCTCAGATTTTAATTCATCTAATTGCGTTTGATTGATTCTTAATTTTGCATAATTCCCACTCATTCCGCTTAAATACAATCTTGCATCACCATTCACTTCATCAGGTTTGATTGTAGAATAAGTTGAACCTACTGCATTGTTCACAATTTGAGAAGCAATAATATTTGCATTATTTGCAGTACCAGAATTCCACTGATTTGTCATATCAAAAGCATAAGTAACACTTACACGTTCTTTATAATCAGTATCAGTATCTTTTTTTTCAGTTGGATTCTTTTTAGAATAATACATATTCAAGTCAATTTTATTTGGATTAAAATTGACAATAAATCCATTTGATTCTTCTACAGAAAACTCTAAACCTTTGATATTTTCACGAATAAATGTTGCGTAATCAGAAAGTAATCCTGTTTTAGCATTTTTAATAATTTTTTCGTCAAAATAATCTGGATCTAAAGAAACTTTGTAACCAGGAACAACCTCAGAAATATTAGAAGTTCCAGTTTTTTGTTTAACAACTTTTCCTGTTACTGTTTTTCCGATTGTAGCTTTTCCAATTACTCTTGAATTAACAGAAATTGGCGTCTCAAGTCCACTTAATGTTGAAAAATATTTTGTGTCTTTGTATAAAACCGTATTAATGTCTTTAATTTTCAACGTCATTGTCAAATCCTTATTACCATACAAAGAATCTACTGCATACTTTGTTGTAATTTGGATTGTATCTGTATCTTTTGGTTTCTCTCCTGGTTTAGAAAGATTGATCGTATCTTTAGAAATTGGATCTTTAGTCGTGTTGTAATAAACTGGAATTACCAAATTCACAGAATCTACTTTAGGTTCTGTTCCAAAATCCTGATCACCAATAGACGAAGGTCTAATTTGTGTATAAAACTTAGAGGATGTAGAACCAAAAATTGGTTCGTTGTACACACCAAAAGCTCCATTTTGAAGTACAAATTTATCTGTACGAAGCGTATCAAAATTTGCATTAAAAGCAATAACATCTAAGGATTTTACATTTCCTTCTGCCTCACCTCTAATCACATTGTTATCTAATCCTAGTGTTTCATTCTCACACGAAACAATTGCTCCCATTCCAATCATCATTGCAACAGACACAGAAAGGACATTCAAAAATTTTTTCATTAATCTAAACAGATTTTAATTAGAGTTCATTACTTCCTCAAGATAGAAGTTATTGTAAACTTCTTTTGCTTGTTCTTTAGAACAATAGTCTAATAGAGGAATATTTTGTTGGTTGATATAGTTTTTCACATCTTCTGGAATCATCTCTTCTCCTTTCGCAACTGCATCTGCATATTGTAAAGAAGCTTGAATCATACCCAAATGTGTAGGTTTTTCTAAATATGTTTGTACATCAGCTTCTACCTTATCAAAAGCTAATTTTTTAACTAATTCGTTATCTAATTCTCCTTCAAATCCGTTGTCAAATAAAGAAACAACAACTTTCGCATCTTGAAAGAAAGGATCGTCAGAATAATATTTTTTTAGATACAATGGTACTAAACTAGACATCCAACCCATTACGTGAACAACATCTGGTTTCCAGTTTAATTTTTTTACTGTCTCTAAAACTCCTTTTGCGAAGAAAATAGAACGCTCGTCGTTATCAGAAAATAATCCATTATCTTCTCCATAAACTTCTTTACGTTTGAAATATTCTTCGTTATCAATAAAATACACTTGTAGTCTTTCTCCTGGAACAGAAGCGACTTTAATGATTAATGGTTGATCCAAATCATTAATAATCATGTTCATACCTGAAAGTCGTATTACTTCGTGTAATTGGTGTCTTCTTTCGTTAATTGCTCCAAATCTTGGCATAAAGATTCTTACATCTGCGCCACTACTTTGCATGATTTTTGGCAAATCTAATGCTTGTGAAGACATCGGATTTTCAGGAAAGTAAGGTACCATTTCTGTTGTTACATACAATATGCGCTTTCCTTCCATAATTTCTACTCTCTTTTCCTAATGAATAATAAGGCACAAATTTACAAAAAAATGTTGATATATTATTTGCTTATAGTAGCTTTGCGAGATATTAGTTTTTTTTTAACAAATCAGTGTTATGGTTATATTTAACGAAAAGGAAAAATTAACTCCCGCAATCGTCGAGTTAAAAAACCAAAACAAAACCATTGGCTTTATCCCTACAATGGGCGCTTTACACGAAGGTCACATGTCTTTGGTCAAAGCTTCTAAAGCTCAAAACGACTACACAATCGTCAGCATTTTTGTCAATCCGACACAATTTAATAATCCAGAAGATTTAGCAAAATATCCTCGAACTGAGGAAAATGATAAAGAATTGTTAATGAAAAATGGTTGCGATTTTGTCTATATGCCTACTGTTGAGGATCTATATGAAGCAAATGAAGGTGCAAAACACTACGATTTTGGTACAATAGACCAAGTGATGGAAGGCGCTTCTCGCCCTGGACATTTTGATGGAGTGGCTACAATTGTTTGCAAATTATTCAAAGCAGTTCAACCAACAAGAGCATATTTTGGAGAAAAAGATTTTCAGCAAATTCGTATCATCCAAGAAATGGTAAAACAAGAGAATTTAGATGTCGAAATTGTTCCAATGCCAATTCACAGAGCAAATTCTGGTTTAGCTTTTAGTTCAAGAAATGCACGTTTATCAACACAACAAACTTCAGATGCACCTCAAATTTATTCGATTTTATCACAAGCTGTAAAGCTAAAAAATGAAGGAAAAGATGTTGCTGATGTAAAAGCTTTCGTCGAAAATGAATTCAAAAATTCTCCTTTCGAATTAGAATATTTTGAAATCACAGATGAAGAAACGTTATTGTCTATCGAACATTTTTCTGATGCCAAACATATTCGTGGATTTGTCGTTGCTTATGCAGGCGATGTACGTTTAATCGATAATATTCAGTTTTAATAAAATATAACAAATCCTTTACTCCAATCGAAAAATATTGGAACGGGTTTTGAAATTTATAAGTTCAGTGTAACTTTGCAAAATTATGATGATAGAAGTATTTCACTCTAAAATACATAGAGTTAAGGTAACAGACGCAAAATTAAACTACATCGGAAGTATTACAATCGATGAAGATTTGATAGATGCTGCAAATATGGTAGTTGGTCAAAAAATTCAAATTGTGGTTCAAGAAAACGGAGAACGTTTTGAAACTTACATTATTAAAGGAAAACGTGGAAGTGGAGAAATTTGTTTGAATGGACCAGCGGCACGTAAAGTACAAGTAGGTGATACTGTCATTTTAATCACGTATGCGATGATGGAATTTGAGGAAGCCAAAACCTACGAACCAACAATTGTTTTCCCTAACGAGAACAATCGTTTAGATTAAGAAATTAATTTTCAATAATTTATATGAAGAGTAAGATCAAACAATCGCTCTTCTTAATCATTGCTTCATTGTTAGCCGTTTTTTTTGTCGTGGTAACAGTGAAGCAAATTGATTTCGAACGAGTTGCAAAAGTTTTAAAACAAACCAATTATTTTTGGATTTTTGCATCTATGGCAATCAGTATTCTTACGTATTGGATACGCGCCGCTCGTTGGAATCTTCTTCTAAAACCGATGGGCTACAACACACAAACCTCATCTGGTTTTTGGGCTATTGCATTTGCATATTTTATGAATTTGACCATTCCTCGAAGTGGTGAAGTTGCTCGTGCAACAAGTTTCTATAAAATGGAAAAAGTGCCGTTTGAGAAATCTTTCGGAACAGTAGTTTTAGAACGTGTAATTGACGTTTTATTTTTGGGATTATTTTTCGGTTTAACACTTATTTTCAATTACGAAACATTCATCAAATTTGTTGAATTAGGAAACAAAGAAAAGGCACACCAACCAACAACAGAACCTTCTTTCTTAAAATATTACATCGCAATTGGAGTTCTTGTTTTAGGAATTGGATTAATTGCTATTTTCTGGAAAAAGATTAGTCAATTAAAGTTTTTTGAAAAGATTAAAACGTTTCTATTTGGACTTTGGGAAGGAATAAAATCAATCTCAAAATTAGAAAAAAGAGGTTTATTCATTTTTTATTCTTTCGCACTTTGGATTTGTTATTTTTTAATGACTTTTCTTGTTTTCTTCGCTTTTCCGGACACCAAAAATTTTGGAATACCAGAAGGTTTATTCCTATTGATTGCAGGATCTCTAGGAATGATTTTACCTGTTTCGGGCGGTTTGGCTTATCCGTATATTATGTCGATTGCATTTTCGGCAGTTTATTTAGCAAAAGGCGGAGATCAGCACGAAGGACGAGCAATTGGAGATTATTTTGGATTAATCCTTTATATAGCTCAAGTTGTATCAATGATTAGTTTTGGATTGATTGCTATTTACAAAATCGCACGAATTCGACGAGATTCTACACAATAGTTACATACCTCCAAAGCTACGATTCCAAAGTTTTACCATTTTATTGATTTCCCAAGGATTTATTTTATAAAATATTTTCATAATTATAAAGAAAATAAGATTGACTAACAGTACAAAAAGTAATTCCATAGCGAATAAGTTTTTATTAAATATACATTTTATTTCTTTATCATTTCCAAATATTTAGGTGCTTGTTCCTCTAAAATTTCTGTGATTTTATCGTATTTGTTTTCTTTTACGAGTTTCTCCAATTCAAAATTCGCATAACAATATCGCACATAATCGGTGACTTTATTTTCTGGAATATTTAAACTTTCGATGAAATAATTTGAAGTGAAATAATTCTCTAAATCTTTGATTTTATCTACCTTTTTGAAATACTCGTTTTGTTTTTTATCTTTTTTCTTTTGCCCAGAAATAGATGCTATCCACAAAGAAGGATCCAACAACCCGTTATTATTAATTGTAGAAGTCATGTTAGGATTTATCTTTCGGAAGCGCAAATTTGGATCAAAACCCAAATTCAAATTATCATACAATTCATCTACTTTTCCGTGTTCTAACTTGATGTTATTCTTAAAATTTTTGTCTAATGTATTAATTCGCGCTTCAGCTAGTTCAATCGTTTCAATATTCAAGTGAATCATCAGCATTCCTTTTGCTAAAATATCCGATGTAATTTTGATTTTTCGGTCGATATAAAAATCATGTGTAATCACCAATTCATCTCCAACTGATGCTTTGATCGAAAACATTCCATTTTCGTTTGTCAAAACTCTGGCATTAGTCATTTCATTCAAAATTAAAATATGATCCACAGCATCTTGCCCAACAACGCCATCATCAATGACCACTTTTCCAGTAATCAAAGTTTTTTGCGCAAAAGAAAAAGTGCTTATCAAACCAAAAATTATAACGTATAAAATTTTATTCATTCTTTTGGATTTTTGACAAATAAATCGGTGCTTGTTCCTCTAGAATCTGAGTTATTTTGTCGTAATTATTTGCTGTGACCAATTTGTCTAATTCAAAATTAATATAACAATACTTTACATATTCACTGACTTTATTTTCTGGAATATTCAACGTTTCAATGAAATAATTTGGGGTAAAATAATTCTCCAAATCTTTTATTCTATCTTCTTTTTTGAAATATTCGTACTGTCTTTTTTCTCGCTTCCGTTGACCTGAAATTGCAGTAATCCATGCCGCAGGATTCAATAATCCAAAACTTCCAATATTTGATGTAGCATTAGGATCAATTTTTCTGAAACGCAAATTAGGATCAATTCCCAAATTCAACTGTTTGTACATTTCATCAACTTGGTCATATTTGAGCTTGATATTGTTCTTAAAGTTTTTGTCTAACGTATTAATTCTCGCTTCAGCAAGTTCAATTGTTTCAATATTCAAGTGAATCGTCAGCATTCCTTTTGCTAAAATATCCGATGTAATTTTGATTTTTCGTTCGATATAAAAATCGTGCGTAAAAATCAATTCATCTCCAACAGACGCCTTAATCGAAAACATTCCACTCGCATTTGTAAACGCTTTCGCATTCGTCGATTCATTTGTCACCAAAATATTGTCCACCACATCTTGCCCAGCAATTCCATCATCAATCACCACTTTTCCGGTAATCAAAGTCGTCTGCGCAAATGTAAAAACGCTCAACAAATTCAATAATATAATGTATTTTATTCTACTCATTTTTCTTCATTTTTGCTAAATAAATTGGTGCTTGTTCCTCAATTATAAAAAGAATTTCATCAAAATTATTATCTCGCAACAATTTGGGAAAATCAAAATTTGAATAACAATAATCCAAAAACTCGTTTATTTTTCCTTCAGGAATTTTCAAATCATTCACAAAATAATAGGTCGTAAAAAATTTATGTAACGCCGACAATTGATCTTCTTTCACAACTTTTATCGGAACAGGATTTTTCATTCGCTTTTTTGGACTTTTAAACACATTTAACAACCCAAGCAAATTAACTCCACCAACTTGTTTAATCGTTCTATTCACTCTTTCCTCATCATGTTTAAGATTCAGTTCCGCTTTAAATTCTAGAGAAGTAAAACCTGCTTCATCATTCAATTTTTCTTGAAATGATTTTTCTTTTCCCAAATTTTTGAGCGAATTTTTATCCAATTTCGAGATATTCGCTTCCTTCAATTCAATTACTTCAATATTTACGTGAATCATCACAAAACCTTTCGTAATCGTGCTTTCAGAAACTTTTAATCTTCTTTCTTCAATTCCCGTATGTTTGATTAACAATTCATCATTCAAATTCACATTTATCGAAAATAAGCCAACATTATTCGCTTTTGTTTTGGCTTTTGTCGTTAAGTTTTCAATCAAAGTTCCTTCCAAATCAATAACTTCATCTGCATCATCCACAATAATTTTTCCTGTAATTAAAGTACTTTGAGCATAGGCAGAAATACAAAAAATATAAAAAAAGCTAAGAAGTAAAGTTCTTTTCATTGGCATTTTAAAATATGATTAAAAATAATCGAGAAAACAATTGAAAATCAATATTTAACTCAACTTTATCTAAAGTTGATAATTTGTTAAAAAAGTAAATTATCGTTAACGTTTTTTAGTTGTTGTATTAAAATTTTTCACACTTATAACTCCATATCTTGTCGCGATAAAAGATTATTTTTGTCTAAATTTGAAACTATGGCTAAAACAAAAACTACATATTTCTGCCAAAACTGTGGCACGCAAACCTCGCAATGGATGGGACAATGCAAAAGTTGTGGCGAATGGAATACCATTGTTGAAGAAATTGTGGACAAAGGCGACGAAAAAAAATCGTGGAAAGATAAATCGGATAAAAAAGAGAAAACTTTTGCACTGAATATCCGAGAAATAAATCCATTAGGAGAAATAAGAATTTCGACAAAAAACCAAGAATTAGACCGAGTTTTAGGTGGTGGAATTGTTCCTGGATCAGTGATTTTGGTTGGTGGAGAACCTGGGGTTGGAAAATCCACATTAATGTTGCAAGTAGCCTTAAAGTTAGATACGATTAAAATCTTATATGTATCTGGAGAAGAATCTGTTTCACAAGTAAAACTTCGTGCTGAACGAATTGGAATTGAATCGGATCAATGTTTTATTTTACCTGAAACCAATACGCAAAAAATATTTGCTCACGCCAAAGAAATTCAACCTCAACTGATTGTTGTCGATTCTGTTCAAACACTTCAAACAACTTATGTAGAATCGTCTCCAGGAAGTATTTCTCAAATTCGAGAAACAACTTTTGAGCTAATTCAATACGCAAAAGAAACTAACACACCGATTATTTTAATTGGTCATATTACAAAAGAAGGTGTAATTGCTGGTCCAAAAATTTTGGAGCATATGGTAGATGTTGTGTTACAATTTGAAGGTGATCGCAACCATATTTACCGAATTTTACGTGCAAATAAAAACCGTTTTGGCTCAACTGCAGAAATTGGAATTTACGAAATGCAAGGTGCTGGTTTGCGCGAAGTGACAAATCCATCTGAAGTATTAATTACAAAGAAAGATGAATTATTGAGCGGAAATGCAATTGCAGCAACTTTGGAAGGTGTTCGCCCGATGTTAATTGAAATTCAAGCTTTGGTTTCTACGGCGGTTTATGGAACTCCGCAACGTACGGCGACTGGTTTTGATGCCAAACGATTGAATATGTTGTTGGCAGTTTTAGAAAAACGTGCTGGGTTCAGACTGAATATGAAAGATGTTTTCTTGAATATTACAGGCGGAATTCGAGTGGATGATCCTGCAATTGATTTGGCTGTTATTGTGGCAATTCTTTCATCGAGCGAAGATTCTGCTGTTCCAGATAATTGTTGTTTTGCAGGAGAAGTTGGTTTGAGTGGAGAAATAAGAGCTGTAAATCGTGTTGAACAACGCATTACCGAAGCCGAAAAATTAGGTTTTGATGCAATTTTTGTTTCAAAATACAATAAAATAAAAGATACAGATTTTGGAATTCGAATCGTTAGAATTTCTAAAGTTGAAGATTTATATCGCATGTTATTTCAATAACTTATGAAGAATATTTTTAAAATTAGTTTTATCAAAACTATTATTTTCAATTTTGTCTATTTTAAATTTAGTCAAGCAATTAAATTCCCTGTAATAATTAGCTCTAATTTTAGACTAAAATCTTTACATGGTAAAGTGAATATTCCAATTGATTCTCCTTTTGGATTAATAAAACTTGGTTTTGGAGATGTTTTGATTTTTGATCGAAAATTATCAAAAGGTATATGGGAAAACAAGGGAATAATAAATTTTATTGGTCGATCAAATATTGGTCACGGCTCTAAAATTTCAGTGAGCAAAAGTGGTAGTTTAACATTTGGTCAAAATTTTAACATAACTGCTGAATCTTCTATTGTATGTTACAATAACATTAGTTTTGGCAATAACTGTTTATTATCATGGGATATTCTTATTATGGATACAGATTTTCATAAAATTTATAATCAAGATAAGTCTCTTATTAATCCTAATAAAGCAGTAAACGTTGGTGATAACGTTTGGATATGTAATAAAGTACAAATTTTGAAAGGTTTATCTATTGCAAATGGCTGTATAGTAGGAAGTAATACCGTTGTAAGTAAATCATTAAAAATAGAAAACGCTATATATAGTGGAAATATAAATACACCTATCAAAGAAAATATTTCTTGGGAAATATAATTTTTTGATTAACAGTATTTTTTTTTACTTTTATTTCAAACAAAAAAACATTATTATGGATTATTCTAACCAATCTACTCAAGATTTTAATCAACCTCAACAATCTTCTTTTGAAGAAATTAAACCAAAACAAGAAAACAACCTTGTTTTAGCAATCATTAGTACTGTTTTAGGGCTTTGTTCTCCTTGTTGCATCGGTACTATTGTGGGTATTATTGCAATTGTTTTTGCAAATCAAGTGAATACAAAACACAATATTGGCGATTATACAGGTGCTGAACAAGCAGCTAAGAATTCTAAATTATTAGCTTATGTTGCAATTGGTTTAGGCGTAATTGGTGTTATTATCAATGTTGTGATGTTAATTACAGGAGGTATGGATGCCTATATGGAGCAATATAAAAGTATTTTAGAAAGCTCTAACGGAAATTAATCATATGATAAAACGGATTTTGGTTTATGGACTAGCAACGCTTTTACCCATTTTGGTAATTGTCTATTTTTATAGTTATTACAGCAACCAAAATCCGTTTTCTATCAAATGTATGTTTCATGAAATAATAGGTTTATGGTGTCCTGGCTGTGGTGGTCAACGTGCTCTTTCCTTGCTTGTTCACGGGCATTTTTTACAATCGTTACGCTACAATCTTATTTTGCCTTTTGCACTTTACATTTGTGTACAATTGTATTATGCTATTGTTGGAAATATTTTTTTAGGCAAACCAATGTCAGGCAAATTACATCTCCCTGCAAGTTTTGCGCGAAATTTCTTAATCTTCCTTTTGATTTATTCTATTTTGAGAAACATTCCTCTTTCACCTTTTATATATTTGGCTCCAGAGAGTTAGAATCAAAAAAAAATCAGAGAACTATTCCTCTGATTTCTTATTTGTTGTTCGTGGATTTTGGCGCTCCTCGCCTTCTTTCAATTCTCCTCGACGTATTCTATTTTTGTCCGAATCTTTATCGTCATTTGGTAAAGAAACGGGTTGATTTGCCTCACCTAAAACCCATGTTTCAGTCGCATCCCACATCGCTCTAATTTTGATTGGCTCTGGATACAAATAAATTGGTTCTGGTTGTTTACCTGATAAGTAATCGCCTGTATCCCATTTTCCATTTTCATTTTCATCAACCAATAAACGGAATAAATATTCTCCCGGTTCAATAAAATTAAATTCGAAATAGTTTTTATTTGCTGGATTATATAATTCTTCAATTACTGTAAAGTCTTTATCAGTTTTTAGAAATTGTAGGATAAATGGTTTGCTTGGAGTATTTTGAAGCGTTAATTTCAAATGTCCAAAATCGCCACGCGTTCCCATTTTTATTGGATAAGCAAGCGTATCATTCTTCTCTCCTAACACATCTGTCAAAGCATTTGGATAAATATTAACTTCAAATTTTTCGTCTAAATTTTTATCAAAAGCAAAATTCAAGTTCTGTGCATTCACTGTATCAATGGAAACTTTGAATGGAATTGAAACTGTATCTTTAAACACATAAATTTTAGATAAATCCAATGATTTTATTGGCGCATTTGCCTGAATTTTAAATGGTTTATTTGGTGCTAATTTTTGATCATTTAATGCTTTAAATTCTAATTTTCGTTCTGTATTCGATTTTGAATATAATGCACTTACTTCATCTATTTGATCTTTATGTTGAACCTTGAAATTCAATTTAGCGCTTTTTCCTATAATTGTATCCACCTTTGGATTAAACCAAAAGTTAATCGAATCTTGTTTTGGAAACTTCTGAATATAAGCCGTTTTAAATTCTTTTCCTACCGGTGTTATCGTAACATCATCCGTTGCGCCAGTCGTTTTAAAAACAATTAAACCTTCTTGTTTAAAACTCGCTTCAGGTTTACGATAAGCTGGTTTTTGATTGAATAAATTCAAGTTGATTTGTTGATTTGCATTCAACTCAATTGGTTCGTTATGAAAAGCCAAGCGCTCTTTCCCATAATCGTACATCACATTTTCTACCTTATCCTCAAAAGCAATCAATTTATATTTGCCCGAAGCCAAATAATTTAATTGATATTCTCCTTTATCATTGGCTCTAGCAATGTAATATGGTTTCTTTTGCAGAATAATGCTGTCTTTGTATGTACTATCTATTTTATATAGCCCGACCAATATCTTCTCTGGCAATTTGAAATCATAAGACGAATTTACTCGACCTGTCACCTTCAACGAATCAATAAAACTACCTGTCGAAAAAACATATTGAAAGTTTGACAACTTATTATTTTCATTAAAATCTTGAATCGCATCACCAAAATTGAAACTATATGTCGTATTTGGCAACAATGGTTCTTGAAATTTAATCGAAATGTTTTTCTTCGCTAAAGCTTGCGGCGTCACAATTGGTGGAATTTGAAACGATGGCGAAACAACCACATTTTTGCTGTATTCTTTCAGAAGAATGTACTCATCAAAGTTGATTATTGCCTCTTGCAAATTGACATCTACATTTGTTGCCAACGTATCTGGATCAGCTTTTAGGAAAACTGGCGGAGTTTCATCTTTAGGTCCTCCCGTTGGTGAACCTTGTCTTGCACAAGAAATAACCATCAAAATGGTTAACATCAAAAGCGAAAAACGTGTCGTCTTATTCATGGGCGCAAGTTAAGAAAAAGCTTGTTATTAAGCACAAGCAATGGTAATTACACTTATCTTAAAATTTTCTGAAAGATTAAACTTTTTAATGGCTGATGCAATTGTTGCGCCAGTTGTTAACACATCATCAATCAAAATATAATGTCCTGGTTTAAGATTTGGATTGATTTCAAACGCATCTTTCAAATTTTCTAATCGATGTTTTTTGTCTTCATTTACTTGAGATGAATTGTATTTTGTTCTGATTAATCCATCCGAAAAATAATTAATCTGGTTGATTTCTGCCAACGTTCGCGCAAAATCTTCTACTTGATTGTAGCCTCTTGTTTTCAATCGTTTTGGATGCAACGGAATCGGAATAATTCCGTCATAATCACTCAAATCAAACTTAATCAATTGTGCTAAATCAATTCCAATTTCTGGGCGGTTTCTATATTTCATTTCATGTAAAATGGCTTGTGTGGTATTATGATGTTTAAATTCTAACAAAGAAAATGCATTTTCGACCTCGCAAAAATTTCTCAATTTATCATAAGCACGATTATTTTGATCAAAATTAAAATGCGTAAAAACGAGTTTTGTTGAGCACGAAACACACAGAAATTGCGAAGGTTGAATGACGTCTTGACAATCCAAACAACGCATCGGAAAAAATAAATCAACCAAAGAATTTACGATTGTTTTGATTTCCATTACCTTTGCAAATTAAAGTTTAGTACTAAATTTAATGAAAATCATTCGACTTACAAAAGCTTTTACGTTCGAAACTGCACATGCTTTGCATGGTTATGACGGAAAGTGTAAAAATATACATGGACATTCGTACAAATTATTTGTAACTGTGAAAGGAACACCTTCTGAAGACACAAACGATGTGAAACTTGGAATGGTGATGGATTTTGGCGATTTGAAAAAAATTGTGAACAAAGAAATTGTTAATCTTTTTGATCACGCAATTTTATTGAACGAAAATTCGCCTCACAAAACATTAGGAGAAAAATTATTAGCAGAAGGTCACAATGTTGTTTTTACAGATTATCAACCGTCTGCTGAAAATATGATTTTATGGATTGTGGATAAAATCAAGCCTCTTTTACCAACGAATATCGATTTGGTTGCTTTGAAATTACACGAAACTGAAAATTCTTATGCAGAATGGTTAGCGGAGGACAACCAATAAACATTCAGTTAGAAGCTGGTAAAAAAGCCTATTTTTCTTCGGATCATCACTTTGGTGCTCCGAATGAAAAAGATAGTTTGGTGCGTGAAAAATTGTTTGTAAAATGGCTTGACGAAATAAAAGACGATTGTGGTGTTTTATTTTTAATTGGCGATTTATTCGATTTTTGGTTCGAATATAAACACGTTGTTCCGAAAGGATTTGTGCGTATTTTAGGAAAATTAGCCGAAATTTCTGATCGTAGAATTCCTATTTATTTCTTTGTTGGAAACCATGATTTATGGATGAAAGATTATTTGGAAGAACAAATCAATGCGATTGTTTTCCGAGATAAGCAGGATTTTATTATCAATGGGAAAGAATTTTTTATTGTTCATGGCGATGGAAAAGGTCCTGGTGATAAAGGCTACAAACGCATGAAAAAGGTTTTTACAAACAAAGTTTGTCAATTTCTTTTTTATCTACTTCATCCGGATTTGGCAATGTGGTTGGGAATTACAGCTTCGCGAAAAAATAAAATGATTTCGGGTGACGAAGATGTTAATTTTTTGGGCGTTGACAATGAATGGTTAATCATGTATAGCCGCAAACAATTGCATCGAAAATACTACGATTATCTAATTTATGGACATCGACATTTACCAATGGAAATTGCGATAGGCAAAGCGCGTCATATCAATCTTGGCGATTGGATTAACTACTTTACTTATGGTATTTTTGATGGAAAAGAATTCGTATTAAAAACTTACCTCCGTAATCAAGGAGAAGAATCTCGGGATTCTATCATAAAAATTATAGATTAGCAAGCAAATCATAAAAACCCAAAGAAATGCCTCTTTTAGCCATTCTATTTTGGGTTTGCTTTCGCTAAAATATCTTGTTAACATCAACATAATGCTAAAACCTAAAAAGGCAAGATAAGCATCATTATTCCCTCCGTAAAGAATATACGTAATCAGCATTGTTCCAAACATAAAATGCATCAACAAAAAGATTCGTTTCTTTTGCGCTGTCAATTTATTCACATTCTTGAAATGATTAACGATTGAATAAACTAGTATGATTGCAATTGGAATTAAAAACAATTGTTTCCATTCGAAATGCACTATCGTTAGCATCAATTGTTCTTTATAAAAATCGAACATAAAGTAATAATCGAGCAGAAAACTAACTTGAGCAACGATTAATATTGGAAGAATAAATCCTAGAAAACCAAGAATAGGAATTTTTGGTTCTACAACTCTTAAAGTCAAGAAATAAGTAAAAACTACAATTCCTAAGAAAATAAGTGGCGGACTTAATAAAATTGCAAAACTCATAAAAACGCCTATATCAAAAGCATTGTACGTATCGTTTTTTTCGGACTCAAAATAGAGTAATTGCACTGTTACATAAGTCACAAGCAACAAACTTCCAGCAATTCTATAATCTGATAAACCTGCAATAAAAGGCATTATCCACAAAATGTAAGTAAAAGTTGGATAGGAAGAAGTCGAAATTAAATCATTCGTATTGTCGATATACCCCACAAAAGCAATCGTCAAAATCGTCAGGATTACACCTAATTTTTCTAAATTACTCAGATCAATACTGTTAAAATTAGTAACTCCAAGCAACGTAAACAACACAATGATAAAAATCTGTATAAAAAAATTCCTTTTGTCAAGTAGATTAACCAACATTTTATTAACTTTGATGCAAATTAAGCAATAAACTAGAATATGGGAGTTATAACTGATTTATTTTTTGCGATTGGTGATATTTTCAAATGGACTTTTGAAAACTTATTATCTCCAGTTGGTGTTATCTTTGGATGGTTATTTACATTCATCGGATGCGCATTACTTGGATGGTGGTTATATAAAATCGCTAGCTTTGGAACCGAAAATGAAAAAAGATACGAAAGATAATTTATCTTATATTGTATAAAATATATTTTCGAATTAATTCGAAAAACCTCTTATAAATTTTATAAGAGGTTTTTTTTGTCTCCTAAACGTAGAATAAATCCTATTTTTCTACGTTGTAGAAGAACGACTTGTAGATCGATAATTAAATTTTTTGAATTACTAAAACTAAACATACACGATAAAATGGATAATAATTCTACTCAACAAGAGAATAATGAAATTGACTTTGGAAATGTAATTTCTAAATTCTCTAAATCATTTGAAAAATTATTTATTAAGCTAATCCAGTTTATTACTTATTTAAAATCAAAAAAATACATATTTCTATCTTTACTTTTATTTGGTGGAGTAGTTGGATATGTATTAGATAAAATGACAAATAATTATGAGTATAAATTATTTGTAAAAGCAAAATATGGGTATGTTGATAATCTATATAATAAGGTTGATTTAATCAACGCTAAGTTTGCAGAAAAGGATACTATTTACTTAAAAAAGCATGGTTTGTTTTACAATGGAATCTCAAAAATAAAAATTGAGCCAGTAGTGGATCCTTATGAATTTGGAGGAAGAAATGAAGCTAATCTTGAGTTGATGAAAACCTTTTCAGAAGATATGGATTTGAAAAAAATTGTAAATGATGTTGAATTCTATAAAAATTATCCTAATCATTCAATTATTATACAGTCTAATCATCAATATCCAATTGATAAATTTGAAAAAAGTTTATCAAATTATTTAAACAATAATCCTTTGCTTAATGAATTGAAGAAAATTAATTTAGAGAATGATTATGATAAGTTAAAATTCAATGAGAAAACCATGTCTCAGATTGATACTATCTTAAATTCTATAGCTAAAAATAAAGGAAGTCAATCTCTAGTTATAACTGCTGAATCTCAAGTTGGGGATATGCTAAAGATGAAAGACAATTTAGCTAAAGAATCAACCTTTATCAAAATTGGTATATTTGAAGGTAGTGATTTTTACAAAATAATAGATAGTGAAGATTCTTTCAAAAAACTGAAATCTAATCAATTGAAAATCATTTTACCTATTTTTATTTTGTTTTTTACTTTTTTCTATTACTTATTTGCTTATCTAAAAAAATCAATTACAAAAAGAATCACAGAAAAATCATAGATGATTAGTTTAGAGAAAATAAAGCATCTAAAGAATTCTAAACTTTATGAAAGTTTTACAACGAGTGGATTAACATTTATTTTCAGAATACTTGGTATGGGACTAAGTTTTTTGATTATTCGAGTTATTGCAAAAAACTTTGGTATCGAAACTTTTGGTAGTTTTTCCATCATTCAAACAATTGTCAATGTATTATTAATCATTTTTACATTGGGAATACAAAATACATTATTGATTGAATTTAATCGACAAGAGCTTGATCAAAATAGCTTGTTTTCTTTTGTAAATCATACATTCAAGCTAGTCTTTTTTTTCATGTTGATTCCTTCTATTCTACTAATTTTTTATGCAAATTTTCTCGCCAAAAGTTTCAATGATACTAGTTTAGCTAATAGTTTTCGCTTGTTAGGTTTCTTTTTGTTTCCTATTTTGGCTCACGATATTATTGTTTATTATTTTATTGCAACAAAAAATTATTTCAAGTTTGGATTTTTCATGTTCTTTCTACCAAATTTTTTGTTTATAATATCATTATTTTTCTTAAATAATGAAGATAAAAACATTACCAATATTAGTCTAATTTATTTTATAAGCTATCTAGTAACTTTCTTTATTGAATACTCTAGTATTTATCTGAAAAATAAAAAAAACAGGTCTTATATACCGCCTTATAAAAGCATACTAAAAAGATCTATTCCGATGATGATAAGTTGGTTAATGCTATATTTATTAAGTTGGACAGATGTTATCTTGCTAGGAATAATGTCCGAACCGAAAGAAGTAGGGGAATATAATTTAGCATACAAAATAGGTTCATTGTTATTGATATTTTTAAGCACTTACACTGCTGTTGCTCTTCCTAAAATGTCTGAATACTTTGAAAGAAAAGAAATTCATTTACTCAAAAAATATTTAAAGAAATCAAGCTTAAATCTAACTTTAGTTTGTTTACCTTTTTTCTTAATTTTATTATTTTTTGGAAATTTCGTCATTTCTTTCTTTGGAGAAACAAGTTCTAATACTGTCCAAATATTAGTCATTATATCAATTTCAAGTATGCTTAGTGTATTTTTTGGTTGTGTCGATCAAATCTTAAATATCTCGAACAATCAAAATACATTACTCAAAATAAATCTTTTTTATTTTGTAGCGAATATTATACTAAATATTATTTTGATTACATATTTTGGTGCGTTAGGATCAGCTATTGCAACCTTGGTAATAACTATATTAATGAAATTAACTTGTATCTTTTTTATTAACAAAAAACTTGGTTTTTTACCAATTGGAATTTAGAAATGGAAAAAGATTTATCAATTATCATTGTTAATTACAATGGAAGAAAGTATTTCGAAAAATGTATTCAATCAATACAAGAAAATCTTACTCATGTTGAGTATGAAATCATTGTGTTTGATAATTATTCAAGTGATGATAGTATTTCTTATTTAACTAATCATTTTCCAGAAGTCATTCTTATAAAGTCTGAGATAAACTTAGGTTTTGGAAAAGGAAATAATGAAGCTGTAAAGTATGCAAATGCAGAAACAATACTCTTATTAAACAATGATACAATTATTCTTAATGATTTTTCGGAGTTGATTAATTTTGTGAGAAATGATCCTAAAGCTGGGGCAATTGGAATTAATATGCTCGATAAAAACAAAAAATATCTTGTTCCAGGAGGAAAATTTCCAAGTATAGCTTCTTGTTTTAAAATAAAAAATGGTGCTTATACAGGTGATTTTGAGAAAGGAATATTTACTGCTCCTTATTATAAAGTTGATTGGTTGGGAGGTTCTTTTATCTTAATGAGAAAGGCTATTTACAATGAAATAAATGGTTTTGATGAAGATTATTTTATGTATGTTGAAGATGTAGATTTATGTAAAAAAATAGCTGATAATGGTTATCAAAATTACTTTTTTGCAAAATATAATTATATTCATTTTGTTGGTTTCAACCCTAAAAAAAACCCTTTACTCATTAAAGGATATCGAACATATTTGAAGAAACATACTCATGGTTTAAATTATATATTATGTTCTATTGCTTTAACATTAAACAGCTTAGTAAAAAAAATTAAATTAATTATGGTGAAATAATGAAAATTTCTAAACAAAAATATTATTCAATTCTACTTATATTACTCATTCTATTTCAATTATATATTGGGTCTTATAAGACTATTTTTGTTTTAGAGCTTATTCTATTAATACAATATTTTATTACAGAAAAAATTGTACTTCATATAAAATTCATCAAAATTATAGCCTTTATAAGCAGCTTTGTACTCCTTGGATTTGTAGGAACATTCGTTTACAACTATGCTTTTATAGATATTTTTAAGGATTTCATTTTCTTTTTCAAACCTATTTTAGGCATTATATTGGGATATTTATATGCTAGAAAAATTGATAATACTGCTTACTTTGCAAAAGTAATCGTATACTTAGGTTTAGCTTGTGCTATCGCGCATTTATCTATTGTTATTATTTCTTCAGATTTAAGAAATATTTCTTCTATGAGATTGATTACTAAAGATAATTTTATAGAATGTTTTAGCCTAGTTTTCTTGTTATTTTATAAATACTTTTTCAAGAAATCATTCACAAAAAACAAACTTTATAGTACAATTATTTTATGTATTCTTTGTTTATCTATTTTCATCTATTTTTCTAGATTAATGTTTATCATTGTGATACTAGTTTCTTTAGGAGCTTTAGGATTAACAAAATTGAACAAATTTAACTTAACAATAATTATCGCCTTAATTTTTTCAATTATTGGACTATTCTATTATCTAAATAATACGCCTATTAATAGAAATGCTAAGGGATTTGATGGTTTTTTATATAAAATTAAAATGAGCCAATCTGAGATTTATCAATCTAAAGTTAGAATAACCGATCATGGAAAACTTTGGGATCATTGGCGTGCTTACGAAGCCTTAAAATCCATACAATTAATTGAAAATAAACCAGAAACTATTATTTATGGAAATGGATTTGGTTCTTTAATTAATCTTAAATTTCACGCCCCTTTAGATGGTTCTAAAAAAGGAATGAAATACATTTCACACACACATAATGGATATACGTTTATCCTTTATAAATTAGGTGTTTTTGCATTATTTGCATACTTATTTTTTATCTTCAGACTTTACTGGGTTGGACAAAAAAGTAATACATTCGAAGCCAAATTTATTTCTGTATTAGCAATCATTTACTTCTTCACAACACTAACAATAACAGGTATTTATAACCAAAGAGATAATATGATTATTATATTAGGATGTCTATTATTTTATTATTTTAATACATTTAATAAATCGTCTGCCGAAGTTGACCAAGCATAATTCGATTCAATTTCTTTTTTAATCCCTTTAATGTCTGATTGATTATTCAGTATAAAATCATCAAAACATTGTTGAATATTTTGATGCTCAAAATTTATTAAATAAGGCTCAAAAAAAGTAAAGTCTTCCATTGCTGTCATATTATTACATAAGACAGGAATTTTTGCTGCTGCTGCCTCTATAGGAGGAATTCCAAACCCTTCATAAAGTGAAGGATAAATAAAAAATGAAGCACTTCTATAAAAATCAACTAGGTCGTCTTGTGGAACTTGCTCTATGTATTTCACTTTATTCTTTACCTCATCTGGTAATTTCATAAAATATTCTTCAAAGGAATTAGATTCCAACGACTTTTTGCCAACAAAAACCATTGTATAATTATTATAAATTGATTGATTATTAGAAAACAATTGCAATAACTGTAATTGATTTTTACGAGGTTCCACTCTACTTACGTATAAAATATAATCTTTCAATCCATATTTTGATAAAATCTTTTCCTGTATCCTCTTCTTATCATAATCTTCTAAAAACTCTTCATTTACACCATTTGGTGTTACAAGAATTTTTGTTAACTGTATATTAAAGTGTTTAGCAATTTGTTTTTTAGAATAGTTAGAAACTGTCAATAAAATATCTGTTTTTTTTGCACTCCATTTAAACAAAATTGTTCGAGAGATTCTATAGAAAAAAGGAAATTGGTTAGGATAATCAACAAATAAAATATCATGAATTGTATTAATGTATTGACAATTTTCATTTAATTTTCTGAATGGAATAATGTATTGAAAATGCATATAATCATACAAAAAAGATAATTTTGGCAATTCTCCAAACATCCTTTTCCAACGATTTTTTTCTTTGTATTCATATAAAGAAATATTATCAAACTCCAAAAACTCATTCATAATCTCTGTTGTCTGTTCTACGACTCCAAATGTTATTTTAATATCTTTTCTTTTTCTTGATAATTCTTTATATAGCTCTACGATATAAGTTCTAGTCCCTTGATATTCTTTATTCAGTAAATAGGCGTCAACAAATATTTTCATATATTAATTTGAATAAAAGTACTACTTCTTTTCAATAAACTATATTCAAATCCGTTTATTATATGAATTCTGAATATTTTTCATTCGAATATACATCAATTATGAAAATTGCCATTTTAGGAACAAGAGGAATACCAAATTATCACGGTGGATTTGAACAATTTGCTGAATTTTTTGCTGTTTATTTAGCTAATAAGGGAGAAGATGTTTACGTTTATAACTCTTCATTACATCCGTATAAAGAAAAAAAATTTAATGGAGTTAAATTAATCCAATGCAAGGATCCAGAAGATAAAATGGGAACTGCAGGACAATTTCTTTACGATTTGAATTGTATTTTGGATGCTCGCAAACGTAATTTCGATATTATTTTACAATTAGGATATACAAGCAGTACAATATGGTGGTGGTTAATGCCTAAAGGAGCGAAAATTATAACTAACATGGATGGTCTAGAATGGAAACGTAGCAAATATTCAAAAAAAGTCCAACACTTCTTGAAATATGCCGAAAAATTAGGCGCAATACATTCTGATCATCTAATTGCAGATTCTTTAGGAATACAAACCTATCTGAAAAACAAATACAATAAAGACTCTACTTATATTGCTTATGGCGCCGATGCATTTATTAACCCAAATAATTCTATTTTAGATAAATATAAAATTCAAAAAAATAATTATAGTTTATTAATTGCTCGATTTGAACCCGAAAATAACTTAGAAATGATTCTAGATGGTGTGACATCATCTAACAAACATGAAATTTTCTTAGTAATTGGAAAACATGAAACTCCTTACGGAGAATTCTTAAAAGAAAAATATAAATCTTTTTCTAACATTATATTTACTGGAGGCATTTATAATTTCGAGGAATTAAACAATATTCGTTATTATTCACGTTTATACTTTCATGGACATTCTGTTGGTGGTACAAATCCTTCATTATTAGAAGCAATGGCATCCAACTGCTTAATTTGTGCTAATAATAATGAATTTAACAAAGGAGTTCTAAAAGAAAATGCATTTTATTTCTCTAACAAAAATGAAGTAAAACAACTTTATGACACTTTAGTTAAAGAAAATGAATTAGAAAAAATTAAGAAAAACACAGCTTCTATAGAAAATGAATTTAGCTGGAGTATTATCAATCAAAAATATTATAATTTATTAAAAGAAGTTATTTAAATGTCGAAATTAGCAATAATAATTCCTTGTTATAATGAAGAGTTTAGATTAAATTTTAATGAAATTGATTTATTACTAAATCAAGCAAACATAGATGTTTATTTTGCAAATGATGGAAGCAAGGACAATACTGTAAAAAAAATAAATCAGTACATACAAAATAAACCAAACACATTTTTATTTGATTATAAAAAAAATGAAGGTAAAGCCTTTACAATTTATAAATCTTTGGTTTCTTTATATGAACAAAATAAATATACTTATATCGGATATTTAGATGCAGATTTTTCTACAAAATCTGTTGATTTCCTTAGCATGTATAATTATTTACAAAATTCTCCCAAGGAATTTATTCTAGCCTCGAGAATAATGTTGCTTAATTCAAACATCAAACGAAAAAAATACAGACATTACATTGGTAGAATAATACTTACTATAATCAATATAAAATATAAATTAGGAATTTACGATACTCAATGTGGAGCTAAAATTTTTTCTCAAAACATTTTGAATGAAGTTTTAAAAACACCTTTTCAAACCGCATGGTTATTTGATGCAGAAGTCTTCATTCGATTGAAGAAAAGCAATTTGCTTACAAATGGAGTCGAATTTCCTATAACTAATTGGGAAGACGTAGCAGGCTCTAAACTTAAATTAACTGATGGTTTTGAGATTTTAAAAGAAATAAATACATTATATAAAAATTATTAACCAAAACAATGAAACTAAAACTGCATATAGACTATCTATCAGGATTTATTATAAGCTTGATCATATTTATTCTAAAGTTTGGACTTCACGTTCTAAACCCTTCCAATACCAAATGGTTATTAGAAGTTTATCACGATTGGGGACAGCATTTTTTAGGATGGAGTTTCTATCGCAATAGCCCATGGACATTTCCTATTGGAACGAACTCTGAATGGTATTATCCAATTGGAACAAATGTAGGAATTACTGACTCTATTCCTTTATTCGCAATTCCTTTCAAGCTTATATCAGGAATATTACCTATTGACTTTCAGTATTTTGGATTATGGTTTTTAGTATGTTATATCTTAAATGGATTTTTTACCATCAAACTTCTAAAAGTTTTTAATGTTAAGAACATTCTTATTCTATCAACAGCGGTAATAATTATTAATACAAATCCAGTTCTTTTATTTAGAACATTGCACCCTTCTTTATGTGCGCAATGGCTAATTATAGCAAGCTTTTACTTTTATTTCAAACCATTAGAAAAAGGCAAATATGCAGATAAATTTGCTCTATATCATATTATTTTATTGATTATTAGTGGTCTTATACATCCGTATCTTACCTTAATTTCTTTAGCATTTTTCTTCATATATTTTGTTAAAAACATTTTAATTTCTAAAGTTTACGATTGGAAAAAAGGACTTTTCTATTTCTTAAGCGGTATTATTGCTTTATTATTTATATGGTTTATTGTTGGAATATTATCTTTCGATTCAACAAATCTTGAAGTTACAAATGCATACGGCTTATATAGTTGGAATCTAAATTCCTTTTTTAATGGTGGAGGGTTTTCAAAATACTTTCCTCAACTTCCTCAAAAAACTTGGCATCAATATGAAGGATATTCTTATCTTGGAATTGGAAGCATGTTTATGCTTTGCTTGGCTTTTATCTTAACTTTCCCTATTTTTATTATTAGAAAAAAAATAGAAAAAAAAACCTACTTAACTTATTTGCTTTTTAGTGTTGCTCTTTTATTTTTTACAGGTTTTGCTATCACAAATATTGTAACTTATAATGATCAAACGTTATACGAACTAAAAGCCCCTGAACTTATTATAAAATTAGGAAATGTTTTCAGAGCTAGCGCCAGATATATTTGGGTAATATATTATGCTCTATTACTATTTGCAATAATAATTATTTCAAGAATTAAAATAAACCAATATATTATTGGAACCTTATTAATCATATTAGCTTTCGTTAATATTTATGATACAAGCATGTTTTTCACCAACGATAAATATAGCGATGGAAAATATGAAGTCCCATTTGAGAAAGTTGATTTTTTAAATCAAGTTTTTTCTAAAGTAGATCATATCATTATGTATCCACCTTATGAAAATAGCTTAGAAAATCAGAACGATTATCAAGATTTTGGATATTTGGCCTATAAAAATAATTGTAAAATTACTTCTGCTTACGTAGCTAGAACAAATGGTGAAGAACAAGTAAAATTTGAACAGTTAATAAATAAACAATTATTAGAAGGTAAAACTCCAGAAAAATCTGCATTTATTACAAAAATTGACTATTTAGATCGCTTTGCATTATTAATTAATACAGGTAAGTTTGCGATCGAAAAATTTGGACAATATTATATTATTTATCCAAAAGAAATTATCAATCAACAATTTGATTTGAATAATTTTATTAATCAAAACTTAGAAACTAAGTCAAAACTATTTTTAGCAACATTCGAAAAATCTATTTTATCGCAAAATAGAACAGAAAATGTAAAAGGTAATTTTGATGAAATCCTAGTAAAAGAAAAAGTATTATTAATTAGTGGATGGGCTTATATAGAAGGACATAAGAATCCAAGTATAACACATACCAAATTTGTATTAAAAGATATGCTAAACAACGAATTTGTTGTAGATGCTAAAATTTCTGATAGAAATGATATCATGGAAATTTTCAAAGGAGATAGTGCAATGTTAAAAACAGGGGCTCAAGGTGTTTTTAAAATAAATAACTTAAAACCTGGTGATTATAATCTATCTATCGTAATAGAAGATGAAAATAATATTTTGCATTCTTCTGATATACAACAAACAATTTCTATAGGTACTAATGAAATTTTACTTCCTATTTTGACTAAAAATGTTAGTAATAATACAACTGTTAAAGCAAGTATTGATACCATTGAAAAAGACAAAGACAAAGAAAACTCTTTCAAAATAAATGGATGGAGTGCTATAGAGAATCGAGATAATGAAAAAACTAAAGTAGAAATTATCTTAAAAAAGGATAATCAACTTTATGCTATAAAAACCTATAAATCATCACGACCAGATTTAAAAGAAGCATTTCCTAATGAAAAAAACATACAATTTGCAGGTTTTAAAACAGAGTTTTCTATTGCTAAATTACCAAAAGGTAAATATGCGGTTGGTTTAAGAACAATCAGTGATGATGCTAAATTAGTAAACATAACATTCTATAATGAATTGGTTGTTAAATAAAATAAAAGACATTAAGATAGAAAATGCAATAAACTTTTCTATCTTATTGTGTCTTGTTACTTTACCTTTACCTTTTATATACAATAATATCGCAACTATATTATTGCTTATAAGTGTAGTTCTAAATTATAAGTTACTGAAATTTAGTTTTAATCTTTCACTCATACTTCCTGTTATTTTGTTCTGCATTGGAGCAATATCTATCACATGGAGTATCAATAGTGAAGAATCTATTAAAGCTATAAGCAAAACAATTCCTTTACTAATAATTCCTTTTATTTTTATACTGATTCCTCCTATTTCGAATCAGCAGCTACGAAAACTATGCTACACATTTAGTTATAGCATAGCTACTTTTATGGTATTTTGCTTGATAAGAGCTTTATTTAGATTTTTATCAGATCAACAATCTAACTGGTTTTTATATCATAACTTGGTCAGTCTTAAAGTAAATGCCATCTATGTATCTGTTTTTGTATCCTTCTCATTTTTAGCTTTAATTAGTAAAAAATCAAAAAAATGGTTTGATTTTACAGCCTTAGCTATTCTTTTTCTTTCATTAATCTTATTATCCTCAAAAAATCTTATTCTTATTACTCTATTTATTTTTGTTATTTATCTATTCAATAATTATAATAAACTAAGCAAAAAGAACTTATTAATAATTTTTTCTGTAGGAATTATAGTTGCTATTACTGCAGGTAATTATATGTTTAGTCGCTTTTATGCAGAATTAGAAGACACAAAAGATAATACAATAATAGAAGACGGTGTAATTAATGTTTCTTTACATAATGCTTTATATCAGCCAGAATTTGGCGAAAACTATTACTTTTCTGGTACAGCAATTAGACTATATCAATATAGATTATTCAAAGAGTTTATTCAAGAAGATAATATTTTTTGGACAGGTTTTGGATTAAATGCTGCTCAAGATAAAATAATAGAAAAACAAATAGATAGAGGTTTAAGTAAATATTTTGGCGAATTAAATTTTCATAATCAATATTTACAGACTTTTGCCGAATTAGGATTTTTTGGTTTCTGTATAGTACTTTCTTGTGTTTTAATAAATTTATATCATGCAATACGTACCAAAGATTTTGTTCATCTTTCTTTTGCATTAATTACAATAAGTTTCTTTATAACAGAATCATCTCTAAATAGACAAAGAGGTATTATGTTTTTTATTCTATTATATTGCTTATTTAATGTAGTTAAATCGCATTCTCATCTCCTTTCACAACAAGAAGAATAGTTAGATAAATAATCTGAATATCTAATAGAAAAGACCAATTTCTTACATAATATACATCTGTAAAAATACGTTTTTCCATATCCAAATCAGAATCTATAGCACCTCTGTAGCCTTTTACTTGAGATAACCCAGTAATACCTGGCTTCACATAATGTCGTAGATTATATTTTTCAATAATTTCTTTATAATAACTATCTTGAGAAATCATATGCGGGCGAGGGCCAACAATTGACATATCACCTAACAATACATTTATAAACTGAGGCATTTCATCCAAAGAAGTTTTTCTCAAAAATGAGCCTACTTTAGTTATTCTATCATCATTACGTACTGTTGCCTTTATTGAATTTAATTTTGAGTGACGCATTGTTCTAAATTTAATACATCCAAATTCATTCCCATTTAATCCATTTCTTTTCTGAATGAAAAATATCGGCCCCTTAGAATCAATAAAAACTAATAAAGAAATAATTGGAATCAACCAGCTTAATATAAATAGACAAATGAACAGAGCAAATAACTTATCGAAACAAAACTTAATAAATTGATTATAAGATAAATCCAAAGGAAATCTTTTAACTTCCAATATTGGTAAAGTATCAATATAATCTATTTTCAGATTTGTAAAATTATTATATATTGAATAAGGGATATAATTTAACTCAATATGATTTTGTTCTGCTAATATGGATAATTTGCGATAGACATTCTTATCAATTGTTCCAAACTGAGAAATAAAAATATGGTGAATATCATTTGTTACAATAAAACTTTCTACATCTACCTTGTCATAAACTAGCTTGTCTTCTAGCAATTCAAATTTATTTCCTTGAGAAAAATTACCAGTAAGATTAAATCCAAGCTCTTTTCTTGATTCTACAATTTCTACAAATTTTTTGGTATTGATATTTTCATCTACAATCAAAACATTCATCAAATCTAGACCAGCTTTATGTCTTGATCTTCTATAAAAAAATATAAATACACGAAAACAAATCATTAAAACAAGAAGAATCGAAATGTAAATTAATCCTAAATAAAAGGACATCAAATCATACTCTTTTAGACCTGAAATTGCAAACAAAATAACCGAGAAATAGATAAGTTGTAGAAATACTCGTTTAATACTCTTGATTAATTTTGTTTTTCTAGAATCCTCATAAAGTTTAATATTTTGAGAAATTATAATCCAAGAGAGAAGTAATAAGAATAATGCTTTATAATGAGCTTCAAAGACTTCTAAGTAAGAAGGTAAATGCATCAAAGGAAGATGTTCCTTTGGATAAAAATAGATATATTGAAGCCTAACAAAAATGAGAAAAAAACTGATTACACAAATAAAATCAAACATTTGTGGTACAAAATACAAAAACCAGTTTCTTCTTCTATACATAGTATCTTTGTTTAAAATTATTTAGCTGAATTTGAACTATATAATTTATTTAAAGATTTTTTTAATTCATCATTACTTATCATGAATGGATCATAAACATTATTTTGATCAGCTTTCAAGTTTAATGATAAAGTTACAGGATTATATTCTATACTAGGGTTATTAACAAAAAATTTACCTATTACATCTTTATTATCTACTTTAAAATCATTTTCGTTATAACTAAATTTAACTTCTTTAATCGTTGCTATAGTTTGCGCAGGATTAGATCCCATATCTACACGAATATACAATGGTTTTTCTCCTTCTGGAATTTTAAATACAACTTTTTGTAATACTTGTTGACCATAAACAGGAACATGAAGAGATTTTTTTTCATCATATTGATCAGTTGTAGAATAAAACAACTGATATACATCATTCGTCGGAAAAACCCCTTCTAGAGTTACTACTACACCTTTAGTAGAATCCTTCTCTACTTCTTCCTTTTCAGACAAATCATTTCTTCCACCTTTTTTATCTCCACAAGACGATAAGGTTAAAAACGAAGAAATCAATAAAGTGCTTAATAAAAATTTTTTCATACTCAAAACAATAAATTAGATAGTTTTTTCATTAAACGCAAAAAAATCTCTTTTCTTATAAATTCTATTGCATAAATTATAATTCAATAATCCCCAACATCATTGCTTTCTTTATTAGTTCTGCATTATTTGTAACTTCTAGCTTTAAAAATATATTTTTCTTATGTGTTTCTATCGTATGCTTACTCAAAAATGTTTTATCAGCCATTTCGTGTACTGTTAAACCTATTGCTATCAGATTAACAATCTCTTTTTCCCTTTTACTCAAAAAAGAAGAAAAAATACTAGTAGTACCCAATACATTGTCATGCTTTTTATAGGTTTCATTATGTACAGATTTTATTGTTTCAAATAACTCTTTTTTAGAAACCTCTTTCAATAATGCAGCATCTACACATGACTTATCTATGCTATTCGCATAAGAACTAATAACAATTATTTTCCCTAAAAAAAATTGATCCCTAATTTTATGTATTAATTCTAATCCATTTATATCAGGCATAGAAATATCTACAATCAAAATATCAATCAAAACATCATTTAGTTTATCGAGTAGATTAATGGCTTTTGTTGTTGAAAAAACAATTTCGAAATCATCTTCTTGTTCTAATAATCTTATTAAACCATCTAAAAAAAGTTGATGATCGTCAACCAATCCTATTCTTATCTTCTTCATTTAACGTTATAATTATTGTTGTTCCATTTCCTAATACCGAATCCACTTTCAATACTCCTCCTATAAGATTTATTCGCTCATTAATATTCAAAATTCCTATCCCTTGTTTTGTTTCTTTTATATCAAATCCTTTTCCATCATCTTCTATAATCAAATTAAACATCATATGATGTCTTGTCACAGTTATTGAGACATTTTGAGCATCAGCATGTTTATATATATTATGAAGAATTTCTTGTAAAATTCTATAAAGATGTATTTTTTGTTCTTCATCCAACAAATCAAAAGCCTCATTAGGATAGATAATTAATTCGATATTTATTGTTGTTTTCCGCTGAAAAGTCTCAACTAATTCTACAACTAATTCTAAAGCCGTTTTTTGATTTAAAATAGATAAACTCAAATTATGAGAAATTTCTCTAATTTCTTTCATCAAATTTTTTGTTCCAGTCTGTAAATAATCTATATCTTCTTGAGTAAAAACATCTTGATATAGAATATTTTTGAAAACAGCCAACTTATTTCCTACTCCATCATGCAACTCTTTTGCTATTCTGTTTCGTTCATTATCTTGACTTTTCACAACATCTTGCATTCGTTTCACCTCGCTCTGTTGTAGTTGCAATAAATTCTTCTTTCTTTGTTTACTTCGATACAATATTCCTAAACTCAGCAATCCTAAAATACTAATAAGTGATACGATTATTATCCAACGATTTTCTATCTCTTGATTCTTTTGTTGAAGATGCAATAAATCAATCTGAAAATCTTTTCGCTCCACATCAAATTTTGTTTGAATTTCATGAATTTGCTTATTTTTTTCTGTATCTGAAATTTGATTTTTTAAGTCATTCTCTAAACTCTTAAATTTATATGCATTCTTAAAATCAGATAATTTATAATAAACATCAGAAAGTTCTTTATACAAAGCCAAATTGTATTCTTTGTCTTTATTATTATTAATAAGTGATAATGCTGTCTCTAAATAGTTTTTTGATGTTATAAAATCTCGTTCTGCTTTTTTATAATAGATTCCTAAATATAAATTTCCTTGAAATTTGTACCTAGATGTCTTATGTTTATACGCTAGTTTTAATGCTTTTATTAGATTATACTTAGCTTTATCATAATTATTAATATCATTAAAATTAAGATAGATTATCCCGAGATTAAGATATTTATCAACCAATTCATTCTCCAATTTATTATTTATAGCTAACATTAATGAGTTATTGATATAATACAAAGCACTATCTTTATTCGTATCCATATATAATACTCCCAAACTATTATAAGTATTACTCAAAGATTTATACAACCTATTCTTTCGTTGAATCTTTACAGCTTCATGATAATACTTTTTTGCATTAATTGTATCATGTTCAGTAATATAAATATTAGCTATGTTACTCAACACATTAGCAGTATTATCAGATAATTGATCAATACTTTCAGAATATCTAATTGATTGATGAAAATAATTTAATGCTTTTTTATAATTTTTCTGATAATTGTAAATACTTCCCTTTACATTAAAAGCTTTCGCTAATATTTCGTAATCTTTTGATTTTTCAGCATTTAAAATAGATTCATTTAAATAAATCTCACTTATAGAATCTTTTTCAAAAACATAATTACAGTAACCAACACCATAAGCTGTTTTAGCTAACCATTTTTCAGATTTTATATACTTACTCAATTTATACGCTTTTTCTACAGCTATATATGCTTTGTTCAAATCTGCATGGTTTTCATAAATAGAGTAATATTGACGTACAACTTCATCATATTTATTTTGTTGACCAAAAATAATTGTTGAAAAAATAAAAATAGTAAGTAAGTAAAGTTTAATGTTCATGAAATAAAAATACCATAAATATGGTATACCACAGAGATTTCTCTTTACATATTTTTATAAAAAAATTATGAAGAAACTTTTACTCCTTTTTGTCTTAATAACATTTAATCAAACTAATGCTCAACAATTTATAACTAATTTTATTATGGGCGAAAATTTAAATGTATCACTTGATTTTGATTCAGAAAACATTGTAATTACTACAGATAACGCTAATACATATTTCAGCGGAAGTTTAATATTTTCAGATCAGGGGGGGCAAGTAAGAATAATTCCACAAGACAGTTATCAAATTAGAATAAAACCTGCTTCAAAAAACTTTAAATCTACTTTAGAAAATGAAACTGGAACTGTAATAGGATCTAGAAAAGATAACACAAGTAGAAAAGACAATAAAATACAAATTTTTCCTATACCCACAACACAATATCTTAACATATCATCTTCATTAGCTCAAATTGTAAGCTATTCTATTTACAACACAAGTGGAAATCTAAAAATTAGTAAAAATGTTTCTTATACACAAAATTTACTAATAGATGTCTCTTTATTTCAGAAAGGAAACTATATAATCATATTAGAATTTAAAAATTCAAACCCTATATCAAAATATTTTATTAAAAATTAAACAAAACAATTATGAAAAAAATTTTATTATCAACTTTAGTTGCACTTATTGGAGCATCTTCTTTATCTGCACAAATCAATACAAACGCCTTTGACTTATCAGCTTCATCTGGTGATCTTAAAATAAGACGCTATGATAATGGAGACTTAGTTTGGAAAAATGCCATCTCTCCTGTTAACAATCAACTTGTAATCAATTATCATTTAGGATTTACTGAAGGTGTAAGTATTGTTGGTAAAACAGCAATAGAAGGAGATTTATATGGCCAAAATGCAAGTTTTTATGGAACACTTTTAGGTTTTAATACTTTTAATACATTCGATTATAATAACCAAAAAGTAGCTCATTATGGTTTATCTAGAATAGGAAATGTTGTTGGCTTATCTGGATGGGATGGCTTGAAATTCTTTTCTAATGGCACAGAACAAATGGTTTTAACTGCTGGAAAATTAGGTATTGGAACCTCTAATCCTGACGAAAAACTAACTGTAAAAGGCAAAATACATGCAGAAGAAATTATTGTAGATCTGGCTGTACCTGCAGATTATGTATTCCAAAAATACTTTACAGGAAAATCTGAGTTAAAAGCAGATTATGAATTCCCTAAATTAGAAGAAGTAGAAAAATTTGTAAAAGAAAACAATCATTTACCAGGTATTCCATCTGCAAAAGAAATTCAAGAAAAAGGATTAAAAGTAGGTGAAATGAACAATCTTCTTTTACAAAAAATAGAAGAATTGACATTGTTACTAATTGAGCAAAACAAAAAAATGGCTCAACAAGAAGAAAGAATTAATGAATTAGAAACTAAAAAATAATCTATGAAAAAATTATTTAGTTTTTTATTACTTTTACTTATATTCAAAGTATATTCTCAGGTGACTATAGGGAATAAATCCGATGTAATTTCGTATGGTCAAACTGGATTTGTTGAAATTGTTTTTTCTAATAATAGATTTCCTTCAAATATGGGAGCTAATATACATCCTGTTTCTACAGACAATGGTTATACAGGTAAGTTTCCTGAAGGTACACAAGCTGTACAACCAGGAGGGCAAGTAAAAATAACATTAGGTTTTAAACACACTTTTACAACTCCAAGAGTTACAGAATACAAATTTAAAGCAATATATGGTTATGTAACAGCGCAAGGTCAAAATATTACTGAGGAAAAAATCATCTCTATACAGATAAATTATACAAGTAATAATATTCCATGTTCTTTACCAATCCCTACGAATTTACAAAATTATAATATTACAGATTCGCAAGCTAATTTTTCTTGGAATAGTGTCTCAGGTGCGAATGATTATGAAATACTCTTAACAACTCCTAATGGGACTAAAAGCTTTTCTTCAACTACAAACAATCGTCTTATCATTGATTTAGCACCCAATACAACTTACTCTTGGAAAGTTGCAGCCAAATGTTCAAATGGAATTAGAGGAACTTTTAGCGCTGAAAAAACATTCATAACAGCTCCTTTTATTTGTCAGGATGTTATGAATATTACGAATCCTATAATAAATTCAAAAGAATATAAATCTCGAAATATTATAAATGCAAGTGCTCCTATCAATGAAAATTTAAATGTTATTTTTAGATCAAATAGTATTTTCCTTAAACCTGGATTTAATGCTAAATCAAAATTTAGAGCTTATATAAAACCTTGTACAAAGGATAATGAATTTATATCTTTAGAAAATGAAGAATTAACAGCCTATATAGGAATGGGAGAAGATATGATTTCTATTTCGAATAATTTAAGTTATCAAAACACTTTCACCATCTCTCCTAACCCAACATCAAATTTTGTACAAATAAATAGTACAGTTGGTATTAACGAGTGGTTTGTCTATGATATCAATGCAAAAGTTGTTGTATCAGGAAATAATAAAAATGCAACTGCTCTTAAAGTTAATTTACAAACTTTACCAGCTGGCTTATATTACTTCAAATTTGTTGATGATTTGGGTACAATAAACGAAAAAACAATTATTAAGAAATAGTTCAAAAAGTCTCATACAAGTTGTGAGACTTTTTACTTTACTATAAAAGCGAACAACTATCTCCCATAAAAAAATAAAAGATTTACTAAAAATAACAAAAGGCAAACCTCCGTCTGCCTTTTTATGGTATTGTGAATTTATTTATAATAATATCTAGTGCAACTACACATCTGAAACACTATCTTGTCTTAAGATGTTCCTGGTAATTCATGTAAAACTTTAATCTTGTTTTCTATAATATAGGTAATGTCTTTTAGCTCTTTGGGTATTATTTCCGTATTGTTTGAATACCAAAATCCTTTCTTTATTCCATCTAAATATAGACTGTATTGCCAATTATCCTTTACAACAGAAGTATCTTTATATAAAGAACTTTCCGAAATTTTCAAAAAAGAAACTTTTAATGTTTCTATTTCTTTTAAGTTTAACGCAATAGTCTTAATCTTATACTTTCTATCTATATTAAATTTCCCATATTCAAAATTAAGTACCTGACCAATACAATAACTCAATTCACCTTTTTCAGACACAAAAAATATATGAGCTCTACTTTCTCCAGGAATCGCCTTTATTAAACATAATTTTTTATCAATTACTATTTTCTCTTGTTTTAAATTAGTTGTCGTAAAACAAGATTGAATAGTTATAAATACAACTAAGATATTTATAACTATTAATATTTTTTGAATAATTCTCATTTCTATTTACTACTTACAATACTTTTTATCATTTTCGATCTTATAAAAGCCCCATTTAGTAGCATCTTTTTGTATAAAATAGACAACTTCATTATGATACATATACTGAGAATTTAAATCTTTATGATTAGGATAATTTATGGGTAAATTTGATTTTAATTTTAATCTATATGTTTCTCCTTCAAGAAAAGAACAATTTTTATTTTTCTGAATTACAACAACATAAACTTCTGAATTATTTTCTAAAAATAATAATTTATTATATTGATAACTTGTTGAATCAATATTTACTAACCTATATTCTGTTTTATCATTAATATCCTGTAATGATGAACAAGAATACATAATAAAAATAAACAAGAAACAAAATTTTAAGGGTACTCCCATAATACTTCTCTTTTTTCCATTTAGGTACACCTCCTATCCCTATCCTCACTAAGATAAATAAAATAAATCTACAATAACCTTCATCAAAGATGATAAACTATGATAAACTACTGATTACTAAAATCAAAAATTCATCAATTTCTATGTATCTATGTGGTGATTATATTTAAAAGTATAAACAAGTTATTAGTTTTAATTTAAAATAATCTCATTTACAGGAATATCTTTTTTACCTAAAACCATATATATTTTTATATTTTCTTAGATTTAAAATTATTAAAGCTAAAAATAAATATCCTAAATATATCATTTTATAAAAATAAGTAGTTACATCTAGAGGAATATATTTAGATAGATAAATATAAACTTCAAGAGGTCTTCTCCTACACATATATCCGTAAAGATAGTTCGATATAGGATAATTACATTGTAAAGTATATGTTATTATACTTGAAACTAATAGAATAATTAAAAAAATCCAAGTGAATTTATTTCTATATAAAAAAAGAAAAATAAAAATTAGAGGAAGAACAACTCTCGTTAATAAAAATGGTTCATAATTTAATACATAGATTAA
Organism: Empedobacter sp. UBA7620; assembly: GCF_002484185.1. Lineage (NCBI taxonomy): Bacteria > Pseudomonadati > Bacteroidota > Flavobacteriia > Flavobacteriales > Weeksellaceae > Empedobacter > Empedobacter sp. UBA7620. The sequence continues at coordinate 69,361 of NZ_DLJI01000020.1, forward strand.
GGCAATTATCGAATAAAAAAATACCGAGAATATTAAAAAGTTAAATCGAAATTTCATAATTATTTTTATATATTAACATTGTATTCCATCCTTATATTTTACAATTTCCATAAGCTCAACCACACTCACATCATACTCAACACCTCCTATCCCTTTCCTCACTAAGATAAGTAAAATAAATATACAATAACTTTCATCAAAGATGATAAACTATGATAAACTACTGATTACTAAAATCAAAAATTCATCAATTTCTATGTATCTATGTGGTTATTTTATTCAAAAGTTTAAACAAGTACTAACCTTCATCAAAGATGAAAAAACGATGAGCAAACTACTGATTTCTAAAATCAAAGACTCATCTATTTCTATGTAACTATATGGTCATTTATTCAAAAGCTACAACAAACCACTTCCGTAATCAATAAAAACACACAAGTATTATTATTTTTAAGGGGGACAATTGGGGGGACAATTCACTTCTTATGTAAAATCAATAAGATAATAGATTAATTTTATATAAGTCTTACAACTTGTACTATGAAGAGTCAACCATTAAACTCAGTAAATTGGTTTCAACAATTAATTGAAGAAATCAACAAAATGCAACAAGCATTCGAAGATGGTAACATTAGTTCTTTAGATTTATACCTAATGGAAGAAAGGGATGTGCTACAATACCTAAAAATTTGTAAAAGCACATTATACAATTATAGGAAAAAGAAAATCTTAAAAGCATACAATTACTTTGGACGCAACGTTTATTTCCGACACGAGGTATACGAAGCAATCCTCAAACAATTAATCAAATAACCAAGAGCCTATCAAGGCTCTTTTTTTCTGCCCAATTTCTTCATCACAACCACACAAACACCGAACAAACACCGAAGCGTTACGGCACATAACCGAAGAACAACCGAACAGACGCCGCAGAAAAGTACAACACTAATCAAAACAGTACACACCCTTCCAAATCATTCCATTTCATTGCAACTTATAAAAAGATGTCAATTCCTGACCTAAATTCACTATAACAATTAAAACCAAGTTTAACTAAAAAACACAAAATTATGGGTAAAGTTATTGACAGCATCATTTCAGGTACATCAGGTCGTACAGGACGTATTGTAATTGCAAATGTCAACGGATACGAAATATCTCGTATTCGTCCTAAAAAATCAACCAAAGCTCCATCTCCAAAACAAGCCTTAATCAAAGATCGGTTCAACAAAGCCGTACTCTTTATTGCCAGTTACAGGGAATACGTTAAGGCTTTCTTTGGCACAAAAGTAGGTCTACGATCTACTTACAACGCTGCGATGAGTAACGTAATCAATGCATTTCAATGCGATATGGAAAACTTAGAAATCATTCCTAACTATCACCAAATCCAATTTTCCAAAGGAAAAGGAATCGATCCTCAACCACTAGCCATTAGTTCTCCTACACCACTTACTATTGTAATAGATTGGGCGGACAATGCATCAGGAACCATTGCCGAAACAGACTACATGGTAGCCTTATTAGCAGAAGATAATGATCTAAATGTTGGGACACTATTTTTTCAAACAACAAGTATTCGTGCAGATTTATCACACGAATTTACATTATTACCTCGCTACCAAGACAAAGAGCTACATGTATGGATAGCATTTGTAAATGCAGACAACTTATTTGCATCAAATTCAGCCTATATAGGCAAAATAAAAGTAAGTTAAGCGCGCTATACATCTACACTAAAGCTCATCTAAAGTTTCAAGATGAGCTTTAATCTACTTTTTACTTCTTTCATCTAATTTATTCCGTAAATTTGTTCTCACATTTTAATCTAAATTATTTGAACTATGTTCCTCGAAAATACCTTTAATCATAACAAAAAAAGTGGATGGATAGAAGTCATCTGTGGCTCAATGTTTTCTGGTAAAACCGAAGAACTTATACGCCGTCTAAAACGTGCCGAATTTGCCAAACAACGTGTCGAAATCTTCAAACCTACGATAGATACGCGTTATGCGGACCGCGAAGTCGTTTCACACAATCAAAATTCTATTACATCAACACCGGTTGAGTATTCTTCAGCAATTTTATTATTGGCTGATGATTGCGATGTGGTAGGAATTGATGAGGCACAATTTTTTGATGACGGTATTGTAGACGTAGCCAATCAATTGGCGAATGAAGGCAAACGCGTTATTGTTGCTGGTTTGGATATGGATTTCAAAGGTCGTCCTTTTGGTCCTATGCCCAATTTAATGGCAACTGCCGAGTATGTAACAAAAGTGCATGCAATCTGCGTTCGTACAGGAAATTTAGCCAATTATTCGCACCGAAAAATTGACAGTGATCGCCTTGTAGAGCTTGGCGAAGTACTAGAATACGAACCATTAAGCCGAGTTGCTTTCTGGGAAGAACATAACAAACACAAAGTTGAAAACTTATAATCTAAATCAAATTGCAAGTATCATCAACGGTACTTTGATTGGAAATGGAGACGAAATCATCGATCAAATTTTCTTTGATTCGCGCATGATTGTCAATCCAACTCACGGAATTTTCTTTGCTTTTCACGGAAACCAAAAAGACGGGCATTTGTATTTGCAAGACGCTTATCAAAGAGGAATTCGAAATTTTGTCGTGGAAAAAGCGTTGACAAATTTGCCTCATGCAAATTTTATCGAGGTCGAAAATCCACTACTTGCTTTACAAAATTGGGCAAAAATTCATCGCAAACAATTTCATTTTCCTGTGATCGGAATTACCGGTTCCAATGGAAAAACGATTGTTAAAGAATGGTTGAATCAATTGTTATGGAAAAAATTCTCGATTGTTCGTAGTCCAAAAAGTTACAATTCTCAATTCGGAGCAGCACTTTCTGTTTTGCAAATGGAAGAGAAAAACGATTTGGGTATTTTCGAAGCTGGAATTTCGATGCCAAATGAAATGCAAAATCTCGAAGAAATTATTCAACCTACAATTGGTGTGTTGACAAAAATCGGAGAAGCGCATTTAGAGAATTTTAAAAATCAAGATGAATTGATTCAGGAAAAACTGAAACTATTTTCTCATGTTGATAAATTAGTTTTCAATATCGAAAACGAAAAAGTTCATCAAGCTATTCTTGAAAACGCTCATTTAGCACAAATAGATAAATATACATATGGTTACTCCAATTCTGCCACTGTACAAATCAAGCAAATACAAAGTAATCAAACTAATACACAAATTTCTATTTTACATAATCAAGAAGAATTCACTTATTCGATTCCTTTTATCGATGATGCTTCGATTAAAAATAGTTTAATTTGCTTAACGACTTTAATCAGTTTAAATATTGATTATAAACAACTTAAAAACGAATTTAATCAACTTCTACCAATCGAAATGCGTTTGGAAATTAAAGAAGCGATTAATCATTCAATTTTAATTAATGATACTTTCAATTCTGATCTAAATTCATTAAAAATTGGACTAAATGTGTTAAATCAACAACCACGCGACAAAAAATCGTTGGTATTGACGGATATTTTACAAAGTAACTTATCTGATCAAGATTTATATCAACAAGCGGCAGATTTAGTCAACCCTTATCATTTTGATGAAATAGTTTTGATTGGAGAAAAAATTTCTCAGTTCAAACATTTATTCAAATCTTATGTTCGTTCATTCAATTCGACTGAAGAATTCTTAGAACAATTCCGTCATCAAAATGTCGACAACGAAGCTATTTTATTAAAAGGTGCTCGTCCGTTCAAATTAGAAAAAATTTCGAATGAATTAGAAACACGTTCCAACGATTCTGTTCTCGAAATCAATTTGCAACACCTTATCGAGAATATAAATGTGTACCGTTCGTTACTAAAACCTACCACAAAATTGATGTGTATGGTGAAAGCAAATAGTTATGGAACAGGAAGTTTTGAGGTGGCAAATACCTTACAAAATAACGGTGTCGATTTCTTAGGCGTAGCAATTGCAGACGAAGGAAAAGAATTACGCGAGGCCGGAATTACCGTTCCAATTATTGTGATGAATCCTGAACAGAGTAGTTATTCAACGGTTATCGATTATCAGTTAGAACCAGAGATCTATAGTTTGCGCGTCTTGAAACTATTTATTCAGAAACTACAAGAAAAACAGATTTCTTCGCCTTATCCAATTCACCTAAAAATGGAAACGGGTATGAATCGTCTTGGTTTTCATGAAGATGATTTCGAAGAGTTAATTGCAATTCTAAAAGATAATTCACATGTTTATGTTCGCTCAATTTTCACGCATTTAGCAACTGCCGATATGCCAGAGCAGGAAGATTATGCGAAATATCAATTAGAACGTTTTGATAATAGTTATTCAGTAATTACAACTGCTTTAAACATAAAACCAATCAAACATGCATTAAATTCTCCTGGAATTGTAGCGTATGGAGAACATCAATATGACATGGTTCGTTTAGGAATCGGAATGTATGGCTACTCTGAATATACCGATTTTATGGAGAAATATTTGAAACCTGTTGTGCGTTTCAAAACGGTAATTTCTCAGATTTCAGAGATTGAAAAAGGCGAAACTGTAAGCTATGGTCGTCGTTTTACAGCGGAGCGTCATACCAAAATTGCAACCTTGCCTGTTGGTTATGCAGACGGAATTCGTCGTTCACTTGGTTACGGAAAAGGAAAAGTAGGTATCAACGGGCATTTGGCTACAATTACCGGAACCATTTGTATGGATATGATGATGGTTGATGTTACCGATATTCCATGTAAAGAAGGTGACGAAGTGACTATTTTTGGAAACTCGCCAACTTTAGCTAACGTTACCGAATGGTTAGGAACAATTCCTTATGAAGTCTTAACTTCGGTTTCCCAACGTATAAAACGCGTTTATTACAAAGAATAATTTATTGAAAGAGTTACAGAAAAGTAGCTCTTTTTTTGTAATTTAAAAAAAAATAAATGGATAAAATAATTAGATTAATTGAAGAGTATAATAATTCTGACGATTCTCTGAACAATGAATTCGAATTAGAAATAACATCTGAACAGATTCTTCTTTATTTAAATGATTTTATCCTAAATAAGGATGATTATCCATCAGAAATTTATGATTCATATCCACTTTCTGTTTCACAAATAGAAAAACTAAAGCCTTTTCTAAAACTAAATAAAGCTTTTTCTGCAGACTTTTCGAAATTTTCATATTATTTAAGTTGTTATGAAAATAATGTAGAATAGGTTAAACAATTCTACAACTTAGATTCAAAATTGCTATCTTTATTCCTCAATTTAGATCAATTTATGCGCAGTCTTTTTGCTTTCATTTTCATTATTTCAACCATTTCTTTTGCACAAGAAACGAAGAACGATTCAACGCGTCTAAAAGTGGGTGTTGTATTGAGTGGTGGTGGCGCAAAAGGCTATGCACATGTTGGCGCTTTGAAGAAAATTGAAGAAGCTGGAATCAAAATTGATTACATCGGAGGTACAAGTATGGGCGCAATTATCGGCGGATTATATGCGGCTGGATATACGCCTGATGAACTCGAGAAAATCATGCATCAATTTGACATTTCTTCGCTGATTACTCAAAATAAAGATCGTGCAGAAATTCCTTTTTTCGAGAAAGCATACAAAGAAAAATACATCTTAGAATTACCTTTTGATAAGTTCAAATTAACGATTCCTAATGCCATTTCAAAAGGACAAGGTCCACTTGATTTGTTGACCTATTTATTGCGTCCAGTTCATGATATTGATGATTTCAATAAACTTCCAACACCTTTCGTCTGTATCGGAACCGATCTCGAAACTGGAGAAGAAAAAGTCTTTCGTTCGGGATTTTTACCTCGCGTTATTTTGGCTTCGGGCGCTTATCCAACCATGTTAGATCCTGTCACAATTGATGGTAAAATATATGTTGATGGAGGCGTTGTCAACAATTTCCCCGTGAAAGAAGTGAAAGATATGGGGGCTGATATTATTATCGGCGTCGAATTAGGTGATGGTTTACAAAAACGTGATGATCTAAATTCTGCTATTGATATTTTGAGTCAAATTATGACGATGAGTATCGTTAAAAAAACGGATGAACAAAAGAAATTAGTCGATTTATTGATTAAACCAGAGTTAAAAGAATATGCAGTTACAAGTTTTGACGAAGTAGATTCTATTTACAATCGTGGACTTATTGCTTCTGAAAAAGTATATGATCAACTCAAAGAAATTGCAAAAAAACAGCATGCTTCAAACAAAACTCGAAACGAAATTAAACTTGATGATTATGTTTTGGTGAAAGAAATTGAAGTAGAAGGATTGAAGAATTTCAACAAGAATTATATCGAAGGTAAGCTAGGGATTCGTACTCCTGAAATTATAAAATATGATGATTTAAAAGCTGGAATTTCGAAATTATATGCTTCAGGAAACTTCAATAATATCACGTATAAAATCTCAGAAATTAACGATGAAGAGAATTTATTGACATTAAAAGTTCAAGAAAATAAGACCAAACAATCAATCCGTTTTGGATTACATTACGATGATTTATTCAAAACAGGATTACTTTTAAACTTTACTTCAAAGAATTTATTTGTCAAAAACTCGGTGCTTTCTGCTGATGTTGTGGTTGGAGACTATGCGCGATATAACATCAATTTTTTCATTGATAATGGTTATTTTCCAAGTATTGGTTTCAACTCTTTTTCGCATTATTTTGACAAAGAAATTGATTTAAGAAACTTCTTTGGTCAAGATAATATCTACAAAAAAGTAAATTATAACTTTAGAGAATACATCAATCAACTCTATATTCAATCCACGATTAAAGAAAAATTTGCGATTGGCGTTGGATTAGAGCATCAATACACAAAAGTTTTCACAAATAATTTTATTGCTTCTAATGAAGAATTTCCAGCAAAATCCGAAGGTTATTATTGGAAAGCGTATGGATATATTAAAGCAGATAATCGAAATAATGCAAATTTTGCGCGTAGTGGTTTAAAATTTGATGGAAGCTTTAAGTATTTGTTTGATTCTAATGTAACTGGATTTGAAAATAACTATTTGTTAGAATCGAGTTTAGAGGCAAATTTTCCGTTAAATAATTTCCTAAGTTACAGATTTACTGCTAACTTTGGAACCTTTTTCAACGATAATGTAACAATGCCTCAGAAGTTTTATATCGGAGGTTATGTTGAACAAGATTTTTTAAATTATACCAAGTTTTATGGGCTTCCTTTTGGCTCTGCGATTGGCGACAATCAATTGCTTTTTGGCTCTCATATTCAAGCTCGAATTTTGAAAAATCATTACACAAGTGTATTTATGAATATTGCAAATATCACAGATAGATTTGAGCAATTAAGTTTAACAGATTACAAATATCTTGGGTATGGCGTTACCTATGGCTACGATAGTCCATTAGGACCTTTAAATTTCATTTGGAGTTATTTGCCTTACACAAAAAAAGGATTATTTAATTTAAGTTTAGGTTACTGGTTTTAGAACAATGATAGAAATATTTTACGAAACAGATTTTGAGCTAAAAGATGCTCAAACTTGGATAGATTGGATCGTAGAGAGTATGAAGAATGAAGGGAAAACAATAGAAGATTTAAACTATATTTTCTGTGATGACGAATACTTACTTCAAATTAATCGACAATATTTAGACCACGATTATTACACAGATGTTATCGGTTTCGATAATTCTATTGAAGACGAATTGATGGGTGATATTTTTATTAGCGTCGAACGAATCAAAGATAATGCAGAGCAAAATGGTGTTTCTTTTGAGGACGAATTGGCTCGTGTTGTTATCCACGGAATATTACATTTTGCTGGTTATATGGACAAAGAACCAGATGACAAAGAATTGATGACTGCTAAAGAAAATCAATATTTAGAAACATTTAGTAGCTATCTAAATCAATAATGTTCCACGTGGAACATTTATTATTTTAACAAGAAAAATAAGTTTACAATCAAATGATATTTCAATCAGAATATGATGTAATTGTAGTTGGTGGTGGTCACGCAGGTGCAGAAGCAACAGCGGCAGCAGCCAATTTAGGAGCAAAAACGCTTCTTGTTACAATGAACTTACAAACAATCGGACAAATGTCTTGTAATCCTGCTATGGGTGGAATAGCAAAAGGACAAATTGTTCGCGAGATTGACGCTTTAGGTGGATACTCTGGTATTATTACCGACAAAACTGCGATTCAATTCAAGATGCTGAATCAATCAAAAGGTCCTGCAATGTGGTCTCCACGTGCACAATCAGATCGTATGCGTTTTGCAGAAGAATGGCGTTTATCTTTAGAGAGAACAGAGAATGTTGACTTCTTTCAAGATATGGTTAAAAATTTAATCATTGAAAATGGTAAAGTTTGTGGAGTAATTACAGCAATGGGAATGAAAATTCGTTCTAAATCTGTTGTTCTTACAAATGGTACTTTCTTGAATGGTTTGATTCATATCGGAGAAAAACAATTTGGAGGTGGACGCATGGGAGAATCTGCTGCTTTTGGAATTACGGAACAATTGGTTGATTTAGGTTTCGAAGCTGGAAGAATGAAAACAGGAACTCCTCCTCGTGTAGATGGTCGTTCTATCGATTATACGAAAATGGTTGAACAACCAGGTGATGAAAATCCTTCGAAATTCTCTTACACAAATACGCCAAAATTAACAAAACAACGTTCTTGTTGGATTACCTATACAAATCAAGAAGTTCACGATTTATTGCGCGAAGGTTTTGATCGTTCTCCAATGTTTAACGGAACAATTAAATCGACTGGACCAAGATATTGTCCATCTATCGAAGATAAAATTAATCGTTTTGCAGACAAAGATCGTCATCAAATTTTTGCAGAACCGGAAGGTTGGCACACAATGGAATTCTACATAAATGGATTCTCAACTTCTTTGCCTGATGATATTCAAGCAAGAGCTTTACGTTCTGTTCCTGGTTTTGAAAATGCAAAAATTTTGCGTCCTGGATATGCCATCGAATACGATTATTTCCCACCGACACAATTAAAACATACGTTAGAAACTAAACTAATTGATAATTTATATTGTGCTGGACAAATTAACGGAACAACAGGTTATGAAGAAGCTGCTTCTCAAGGCTTGATGGCGGGTATAAATGCTGTGTTAAAAATTAAAGGAAAAGATCCATTTATCTTAAATCGTAACGAAGCATATATAGGAGTTTTAATCGACGATTTAATTACAAAAGGTACAGAAGAACCTTATCGTATGTTTACGTCTCGTGCAGAATATCGTATCTTATTGAGACAAGATAATGCAGATGAACGTTTAACACGAAAAAGTTTTGAACTTGGTTTAGCCTCAGAAGATCGCTTGAGAAGAATGGAAGAAAAATTTGATAAAGCTGAAAAGCTTGTTAATTATTTCGAAGAAAATTCTATCAAGCCACAAGAGATAAATGATGTAATTGAAGAGCGTGAAGGAACACCTTTGAAACAACCAAACAAAATGATTTCGGTTATTTCTCGTCCTGAATTAAAGCTTTCTGACTTCACAAAATTGAATCGTGTGAAAGAATTTATTGAAACGAATGAATACGATCAAGAAGAATTAGAGCAAACAGAAATTCAGATCAAATACAAAGGTTATATTAAGAAAGAACAACAGAATGCAGATAAATTGCATCGTTTGGAAAATCTAAAAATTCCAGCTGATATAGATTATCATGTTTTTGGTTCGATGTCGATAGAAGCTCGTCAAAAATTAACAAAAATAAAACCTGCAACGGTAGCGCAAGCATCAAGAATTAGTGGTGTGTCGCCAGCAGACATAAGTGTATTATTAATTTACATGGGAAGATAATATGGAAAATGTTCCACGTGAAACATCTCAAGAAAATCCTTCAAAAGAAGGATTTTCTGGTATTAAGAAATTAGATTTAAAAGATTATTTTTTAACAGGAGAAAAGTTCGAGATTTACGAAGATTCAGAAACCGAAGTTTTGTATACTCTCCCCCAGCCTATCGAAAATTTAGGAAAGTATTACGAAAGTAAAAATTACATTTCCCATACCGATGGAAAGAAATCTATTTTCGAACGTTTTTATCAAATGGCAAAATCAATCAATCTAAATAATAAATTAGAATTGATTAATAAAGTTGGTACTGGTAAAAAAATTCTAGATTATGGTTGTGGCGTTGGAGATTTTTTAGAGCATCTTCAAAAAAATGGTTACGATGTTTTGGGAATGGAACCAAATGATTCGGCAAGACGAATTGCGCAATCAAAAGTTGGAATCGAAAAAGTTACTTCTACAGAATTAGAACAGAATACAGAAAAGTATGATGTGATTACCTTGTGGCATGTTTTAGAACATATCCCTAATCTGAAAGAAATAATTACAGAACTAAAGAAACATTTAACAAAAAGTGGTATCTTAGTAATAGCTGTACCAAACCACCAATCGTATGATGCTAAATATTATGGTGAACATTGGGCGGCTTATGATGTACCTCGTCATTTATGGCATTTCACAGAAACCAGCATGCGAAAGTTATTTAGCAACTTTGGTATGAAAATTGAATCTATCCACCCGATGAAATTAGATTCATTTTATGTGAGTCTACTATCTGAAAAATATAAAGGTAATAAGTTAGGTTTTATCAATGCGCTTAGAATTGGTTTGAAGTCTAATACTCAAGCTAAAAAAACAGGTCAATATTCGTCTTTAATCTATATTATTAAAGCTGAAAATTAAAATAAGCGTTTTTAAAGAATGATTATCTAATCAGACGTATTAGGAATCGTTTTTTTTCTAAAACTTTATTAAATCTAATTTATAAAAGCCGTTTTTTAAGATTAATAATAGATAAAATAAATAGCTATGAAAAAAAGTATTTTATTATTTGGGATATGCGCTTCAGCATTTTTAACTTCTTGTGCATCTACAACCGTTGCAAAACAAGAAATACAAACAGGTAAAGAAGTAAGAGGTGCATGGACTTTGACAAATGTAGACTACCAAGGTTTAACAACAAACGAGGTACAAGGTAATGTAAAAATTACTGATGCAGTTGCGAAAGTTTTTGACACAGCAAATCCAGAATGTTATGAAGGTTCTACTTGGAACTTGGTTCAAAACAACAAAAAAGGAACTTACACTTTCAATAATGCAGGTGGAGATTGTCCTTCAGGAACGGCTAACATTATTTGGGATTTACAACAAGATGGTTCTACAACTTATTTCATCTTCAAAGATGTTACAGGAATCAAAGCGAAACAAAATACAGCAGGATATAAAATGCGTGTAGATTATGTTGATGCAAATTCGATGAAATTGGTACAAGATATCAATGCAAACGGAAAAATTGCTCAAGTGATTTATAACTTCGTACGTTAATCAACAATTTAAAAAACTTAGAAATTATGAAAAAAATAAATACTAAAATAGCCGCAATTGTATTAGGAGGATCATTTATGATGTCTTCTTGTACAGCTGTACAAAATGCAAATAATACACAAAAAGGTGCTGGTATTGGTGCTGTAGCTGGTGGTGTTATTGGAGGAATCTTAGGTAATAATATCGGTAAAGGTGGTAACACTGCTTTAGGTGCTGTAATCGGAGCTGCTGTAGGTGGAGCTGCTGGTGGTGTTATTGGTAACAATATGGATAAACAAGCGCAAAAAATTGAGCAAGTTTTACCAGGTGCAGAAGTTGTAAGAACTGAAGAAGGAATTAACTTAATTTTAGATGAAAACTCTAAAGTTACCTTTGATTACAACAAAGCTTCTTTAACTGCTGTTGCTAAATCTAACTTAGATAAATTAGTAGAAGTTTTCAACGAATATCCTGATACAGATTTATTAATCGTTGGACATACTGATAACGTAGGTTCTCAAAATTATAACTTACCATTATCTCAAAAACGTGCACAATCTGTAAAAGACTATTTAGTTTCTAAAGGTATTGCTTCTTCTCGTTTAACATCTAAAGGAAAAGGTTTAGAAGAGCCAATTGCTGATAATACAACTGCAGAAGGACGTGCTCAAAACCGTCGTGTAGAAATTGCGATTACTGCAAATGCAAAAATGAAAGCGGACGCTGCTAAAGAAGCAAACGGACAATAATTCATTTCAACATAAAACAAGAAAAGCGTTCAAATCTTGAACGCTTTTTTTATGTTTAATAAGTTTATAATTATTTAAAATTAACCACAAACCATTTATTATTGATCTTTTCTAAAGTCACTTGATACGTCTTAGAAGACTGGTCTTTTAAATTTGCATGAACTTCTACTAATGCAACTTTTTCGCCAGCATCCAACACTTTTGCATCATTAATTGTTGCTTGCTCTAAATTTTTAATTGTTTCATCAGAAGAAAATTTTTGAAAAGTATTCCACTCTCCACTTCTTGTCAATGCAAAAGCGCCAGAATAATTCTTCTTCGATAAATTCGTCATAAAACGATTCGAAAGAGATTTTACCATTCCTGCTTCTTTGCTCACATGAGCAGGCGTACTTTCAACCGCAGCCGAATCTACAACTTCTGTAGCTCCAACTAAATTCAACGGAACTTTTACTGCTTTACGATTCGTTAAATAACGTTCAGAATTCGGAATTCGAACCAAAATATCCAAACGATCACTTTTAATTTTAGAAGCATCTAAAGATGAATATTTAATATTAATTGCATTCTTTCTATACAAATCATCCATCGAATTTGGATCAATTGTCGAACGAAATGTGTACACAATACTACCTGAATTAAAAACTTCTATCGTTGCTGTTACAGCTTGATCTAACTGTATTTCCTCTCCTTGTGCATTATAAAAGAATGGCGAAATTGCAATTCCTGTATCATCTTGTTTTACACTAAAATCAAAACGTTGTACATTAGAAGTTGGTTCAGTAGGCGTTTCTACAGTTTCAATTGCACCTGGTTTTGGAATTCCATTCACCAAAGGAACTTGATTTCTATTCCAAGTAAATTTATTTTGTAACGCAACTTTTTCAGCAATATCAAAAACTTCATCTACCGTTTTTCCATCCAACAACGTACGCACAATTCCCCAACGCGCTTCATTATCCATTGATTGACTTGTGTTGTACTCGAAAATAATTTGCAAAGCTTCCTTAAATTTATCTTGTTGCATAACAGGCAAAGCCTTCGAAATTTTGTCTACCGTTTCACTAAAAGTTTGTGCAGATGTAGAATCAATTTCAATGTTATCATTTTTACAACTGATAATCATTAAAGCGAAAGATGCAATGATTAATAAACGTTTCATATAGTATAGATTAATACGTTTTGAGTTAAAGTTTTATAAGCAGTAAATATACTAAATACTTGTGTTGATAATGATATTTTTTTAACAAAAAAAGCAGATTCCATTTCTGAAATCTGCTCTATATATAAAACAACTAAAACTTGAAAAAATTTCTAAATATCCATAGGAACTTCGATTAACATCAAGCGAGAATCTTTCGTTACATTAAACGAAAACTCGTTTGTATCTTTAATCTCGATGACATCTCTTCTTCCCAATTTGTTTCCATCAAATTCAACTTCTCCTTCAACAACCATAAAGAAAACACCATTTCCTTCTTTTTGTACTTTATATGTTTCTTGTTTATCTTCTATATAATTTCCTAAGAAAATCCATGCATCTTGATGAATCCAAACTCCTTGATCGTCCGCATTTGGAGAAAGAACTTGGTATAATTCGTTTTCTTTAGCAACTTCACGAACAGAAATTTGTTGATAACGAGGCTCAACATTCATTTTATTTGGAATAATCCAAATCTGAAAAAAATGTCCTTCTTGGTTTTCATAAGCATTCATTTCGCTATGAAAAACTCCTGTACCTGCACTCATTACTTGTACATCCCCAGACTCAATTACAGAACCAGTTCCCATTGAATCTTCGTGAGAAATTCCTCCTTTTGTAGGAATTGTAATAATCTCCATATTATCATGAGGATGTTTTCCAAATCCCATACCTCCAGTAATTATATCATCATTTACAACACGCAATGCACCAAAATGAATACGAGCTGGATCGTAATAATTCGCAAAACTATAAGAATGTTTAGAGTTTAACCATCCGTGATTTCCTCCTCCTCTTGATTCTGATTTAAATATTTGGTAATTCATAGTAATTTATTTTTATACAAATTTATGGTGCAAAAAAAACTTATCTATTGATATGTGATAAGTTATCAATTAACACATCAAGATGATGAATAGAACTTTTTTTAAATCATTAACGAAATGTTAAAAATAATTTATATTTTAGTATTCAGTTAACACATGAGACATATATATGCTATCAATTTCAGGCGAATCGACATTTAATGTGATACTTTGGATTCTACTCCAAATCGTTCTTGTTATTATAGTAGCAGTTATTTTGTATAAAGTTTACAAAAAACTTACAAAATGAAAAAAGGTTCCGAAATTTAGGAACCTTTTTAACTTATATCAATTAATCATTTTATTGATTATCCTTCCAATCTATTATTTTATCACGAATAAATTCTGCTAATTTCACTTTACTTTGATGCGTCCAACCAGCAATATGTGGGGCTAAAACAACATTATCTGCTTGAATTAAATACTGAAATTCTTCTGGTAATTCAGATGCAACTAATTTCTCGAAACTCGATTTTTCGAATTCTAAAACATCTAAAGCAGCCCCCAAAACTTTTCCAGTTTTCATTGCTTCAACCAAATCTTTTGTTACAACAGATTTTCCACGAGCTGTATTCACAAAATAAAATGGTTTTTTGAAGTTAGAAATAAATTCTGCATTAATCATTTGCATCGTTTCCGGCGTTTGCGGCGTATGTAAACTCACAACATCAGCTTGCTCAAAAAACTCTTCTAACGTAACTTGTTTTGCAAATTCATCTCCTTTGTTTAGCAAAATATCATAACAAATTACATTGACTTCAAAACCTTGCAGACGTCTCGCAAAAGCGTTTCCCATATTTCCATAACCAATAATCCCAACCGTTTTTTCTTTCAACTCATCACCACGATTTTCTTCGCGTTTCCAAATTCCATTACGAACTTCGTTATCAGCTCTACGCAAATGATGCATCAACATCAACAACATACCAATCGCATGTTCACCAACAGAATCACGGTTTCCTTCGGGAGAATTAAATAAAACAATGTTATTTTCGGCAGCAAACTCTTCGTCAATATTCTCCAAGCCTGCCCCTACTCTACCAATAAACTTTAAATTCGTTGCTTTTGCCAAAAAATCTTTATCAATTGGAAATCTACTCCTTACAATCATTCCATCATATTCATTGATCTTTTGTTCGATGATTTCTTTGGGCGAAGTATAATCTTCATCAACAATAAAACCTACTTCGCGAAGTCCATTATTCAGACATTCATGATTAGAATCGATTGCTAAAATTTTATAAGGCGTATTCATTGCAAAAATTTTAATCAAAGTTACAACGAATGCGAAGATTAATAAATAAATTGATGATGAAATTGGTTACAAACAAATCGTTAATAACATTTTAATTAATTGAAAATGTACAATTTATATTGTTAATTAAATAGATAATTAAGGTTTAAAAAATGATTTTTAAAGCATTTGGTAATACCTTAACTTTTACTTGAAGTGAATCGGTTTTATGAATCTCTCCATCAAGCTGATACGTAATCGGATTATGATCTAAACTTTCAATCTTAAATTTCTTAACTTTTCGATACTTTGCTTTGTTCAAAAAATCAATCTTTTTGGCTAAAACCAATACCGAAAAATAAAACTGCTCGAAAACATCTAAATCTTCTATCATCAATAAATCCAATTCTCCATCAGACAAATCAGCTTTTGGTGTAAAAGAGATCCCGTAACCAGCAATGTTAGAATTAGAACAGAAAAGATAATAAAAACTCTTCTCGATAATTACATCATCTATATAAAGACGAAATAATTTCGATTTATAATTCAACAATGTTTTCACAGATGCATCAACATAACCAGTAATCGTACGCTTTTGATTTTCTTCATACGTTTTGATAACTTCTGCATCAATCCCAAAACCAAGATTACTAAAAAAAAACTTGTTCTCTACTCTACCAACATCAATCGTATGAACTGCATTTGATTTGATAATTTCAATCGCTTTGTTAGGATCTTTCGGAATATTAAGATTTGTTGCCAAACCATTTCCAGATCCGGCAGGAATTATTCCCAATGGAATATTTTTTTTCACCAAAGCACTCGCCACTTCATTGATTGTCCCATCACCACCGCACGCAACAATCACATCCGAATTTTCAGCAATCGCCTCCTTCACCAATTCTTTTGCATGAAATTGATAAGCAGTTTCTTTCAAAACGATTTCATCTGAAGAATCAAATTTTGATTGTAAAAAATCGAGCGAAATATCGTGTTTTGCGTTTCCAGAATTTGGATTAACAATGAAAGTGTACTTCATTTTTTGGGAATTGAAATTTATCAAAACACAAAAATAAGAAATCTAAAAGAATCGAGCTATTTAACGTCTTTTTTTGAGGAAAAACTATCAAAAACTTTCTAACTTTGTAGTATGAAAATTAAAGAAATTCAAAACGAAATAGTAGACGAATTCTCATTTTTTGAAGATTGGGAACAACGCTACGAATATTTGATCGAGTTAGGAAAAAGCTTAAATACTTTACCAGAAGAAGCAAAAACAGATGATAAAATCATCAAAGGTTGTCAATCTTCTGTTTGGTTAGATGCAGAATTGGACGGTGATACTATCGAATTTAAAGCTGATTCTAATGCTATTTTACCAAAAGGAATTGCGGCATTATTGGTGAGAATGTACAATCATCAAACGCCAAAAGATATTTTAGAATCGGATACAGATTTTATCAACGAAATTGGTTTATCAGAATTTTTATCTCCAACACGTGCAAACGGATTATTGGCGATGATAAAACAATTCAAATTTTATGCGATTGCATTTCAATCAAAACAAAATAATAGTTAGACGCATCATCTAATCAACCTTATAAAATAATGAACGACTTTTTAGGCCAAGCATTTATTTTTCTTTTTTCCGCTGTAATCTGCGTTCCTATTTCCAAAAAATTAGGAATGGGTTCAGTTTTAGGTTACTTAATTGCAGGAGTTTTAATTGGACCTTATGTGCTGAAATTTGTTGGCAATGACGGAACAGACATTATGCACGCCACAGAATTTGGTGTAGTAATGATGCTTTTTTTGGTCGGATTAGAACTTGATCCAAAGGAATTCTGGAAGATGAAAAATAAAATCATCAACCTTGGTGGAATGCAAGTTTTGGGGACGATAATTATTGCAACTTTAGTCGGAATGTTTGCCTTGAAAATGGATTTTTCTTTGGCTGTTTCTATAGCTTTTGCAATAACCATGTCTTCAACAGCCATTATTATGCAAACACTTAGCGAGAAAGGATTGACCAAAACAAGCATTGGAAAATCAACTTTTTCTGTTTTGTTATTTCAAGATATTATGGTAATTCCAATCTTGGCAATTATTCCACTTTTAGTCGGAGATTCTTTGATTCAATCCATTGGAGATGATTCTAAAAGTTTGTTAGTTGGTGGACCAGCATTCATGAAAACCTTAGTTATTGTTGGTGCAATTACATTTATTTACGTAATTGCAAAGTACATTATTACACCTTATTTTAAGTATGTTGGACAATTACAAGTTCGAGAAATTTACACCGCTTCTGCCCTACTTTTAGTGATTGGAGTTTCAATTTTGATGCAAAAAGTTGGAATTTCTCCTGCTTTAGGAGCATTTATAGCAGGTGTTGTTTTGGCGAATAACGAATACAAACATCAATTAGAAAGTGATATAGAGCCGTTCAAATCATTATTATTAGGAATCTTTTTTATTGCGGTTGGATCGACGATTAACTTCAAATTAATTGCAGATAAACCTTTTATGATTCTTGGATTAACATTTGGAATAATGTTAATAAAATCATTAGTTTTATGGTTTATTGGAATCAAACATAAATTTGATTTTGATCAAAAATGGCTGTTCATTTTACTTTTATCGCAAGTCGGAGAATTTGCTTTTGTTATCTTATCATTGACTCGAAATTTAGATATTCTAAACAAAGAATGGTACGATCTGATGTTAGCAACAACAGCTATTACAATGGTGATTACGCCTTTACTTTTAGTATTGAATGAGAAATTAATTCTAAAATATTTTGGTGTAAAAACAAAAGTAAAAACAATCATTGAAAACGATAAAATAAATCCAAATTCAGCTGATGGACAAATTATCATCGCAGGTTTTGGAGATTTTGGAAATACAATTAGCCGTGTATTGAAAAGTACTGGAATAAAATCAATTGTTTTGGATAACGATAGCGAGCGTGTAGAGAAAATGCGCAAACAAGGTTTTAATGTATTTTATGGTGATGCAACAAATGTTAACTTACTAAAATCGGCTGGTGCTGAACATGCAAAATATTTTGTAGCTGCTTTGGATCCTCCAGAAATTAATCAAAAATTAGTTTATATTGTTCGTAAAAACTTTCCGAATTTAGAAATTATTGTTCGTGCAAAAAATCGTAGTTATGCGTATAATTATTTGAAAGATGGTATAGACGAAGTTTATCGAGAAAACTTTTTCTCATCTGTTTACGTTGGTAGACAAATCTTAATAAAATACGGTTTTTCTCATGAAGAAGCATCTAAAATTGGTGAAATTTTCATAAAAAGTGACCGAAAGTCGTTACGTAAAATTGCAAAACATGCCGAAAATTCTGATCAATATTTTGAAGCATCTAAGCAAGAATTTGAAAAGCAAATGAAAATGGTTGCAAAAGAAATTAACAATAGGAATAATGGAGAAAACGAATCATAAAAAACTATTAGTTTTACGTTTTTCTGCTTTGGGCGATGTCACAATGATTGCTCCTGTTTTACAAGAGTTTATTGAACAAAATCCTAATGTCGAAGTTTATGTTGCTTCGCGTCCTTTTATGGGAAATATTTTCAAGCAATTTCCTCAAATCAAATTTATTTCAGTTGATTTGAACAAAAAATACAAAAGCTTTTTTAGCTTGTTCAAATTATACAAAGAATTAAAACAATATAATTTTAATTATGTTGCTGATTTTCATAATGTAATCCGATCAAAAGTAATTACAACATTGTTTCAACTTAATGGAACAAGAACCGCTACTTTAGACAAAGGTCGTACAGAGAAAAGAGCTTTAATCAATCAAAAAAATCGCGTTTTTAAGCAATTAAAATTAACAACTGAACGCTATGCTGATGTTTTACGTCAACTTGGTTTTAACGTCGATTTAAAGCATAAAATCGAACCAAAATCGATTAAGGAACCAAAATCAATTGGAATTGCTCCTTTTGCAGCCTTTACAAGTAAAATGTATCCAATAGAAAAGATGAAAATCGTAGCGAAGAAATTAACTGAAAATGGGTACAAAATTTATTTGTTTGGCGGTGGAAAACCTGAAATTGATGAATTAAAAACATGGGAAAATTTCAATCCAAACATCAAATCTTTAGCTGGAACCATCTCTTTTGAAGAAGAATTACAAGCAATTGCTAAATTAGAAGTAATGATTTCTATGGATAGCGCAAATATGCATTTAGCTTCGTTGATGGGAACGCGCACGATTTCTATTTGGGGTGGAACGCATCCGTTTGCCGGATTTTTGGGATATGGACAATCTATGAATGATGTGATACAAGACGAATCGATGAAAATTCGTCCGACTTCTATCTTCGGAAAAGATCCAAAAAAGTTTAAAAACTATGATTATTTTCAAAATTTGAGCGCCGAAGAAGTTTATCAACAAATCGTTGATAAGTTAGAAAAATAATATTTTTAAAAGCATCATATCGATGCTTTTCCTATTTTTATAAGAAATTAAAATCACATGAAGTATACATTTCTTATTCTTGCCTTCTTCTCAAATTTTTTATTTGCTCAAGAACCGAAAGTTATTTTGGTTACGTTGGATGGTGTTCGTTGGAAAGAAGTTTTTCGTGGAGTTGAAAAATCAATTTTAAATGATAAAAAATACAACTCACTTATTGTTCAAACTAATGAAAAATATTGGACAGAAGATTCTATAAAACGTCGCGAATTATTGATGCCATTTACATGGAAAACAATTAAAGAAAAAGGAGTTATTTTAGGAAATCGTGATGAACAAAATTTTGTTAATCTTACCAACAAAAGATTATGGTCTTATCCTGGATACAACGAAATAATTACAGGAAAATCTGATGATGAGCGAATTAAAAATAACAAAGATATTCCGAATCCTAATGTTTCAGTTTTTGAAATTGCAAATCAGCAAAAGAATTTAAACAATAAAGTAATGGCTTTTGGAAGCTGGAGAATGTATACTAATATTTTCAATCAAGAGCGTTCTAAATTGTTTGTAAATGCTGGATATCAAAATAGTTTTAATCAAAATAAATCTGAACGAGAATTGCTTATCGAACGTTTTCAGTTAGAAACGCCAAAACAATGGTGGGGAACTAGATTTGATATTTTTACGCACGAATTTGCCTTAGAAGCCATGAAAAATCAGAAACCTAAATTACTTTTTATAGGTTATGGAGAAGCTGATGATTACGGACATGATGAAGATTACGATCAATATATCACTTCGATAAACCGCAACGATCGTATGATTGAAGAATTATGGAATTATGTCCAAAGCGATCCATTCTATAAAGATCAAACAACTATTATTATAACAACTGATCACGGGCGTGGAAATGGAAACGAGTGGACTGATCACAATGATGAAGTAAAAGGTTCTGACGAAGGATTTATTTTGCTGATTGGAAACGGAATTAATCCTAAAAATTTCAAACAAAAACAAACTTATCTCAATCAAATTGCCTCTACAATTGCTGATTTAATGAAAGTAAAAACATGGAATTATAAGGATTCTGGTAAATCATTACTATAAGGAAAATATAAATACAGAAAGATAAATTAGTATTAATACTTCTTTTAGCATTCCTAAAATTAAATGTTAAATGAAGTATTAATAATGAATCTTCACGTTTTCAAATAAACGATAAAAAAACATCGAAAGAATTCTAAAATCGAAAAATCAGAAAAAGAAGATAAATTTCTTGTGAAAATTGTAAACGATTTTTTAATATTCTATCTTTTTTAATTGATTTTGTAATTACCAACAAACAAATCTTTTAAAAGAGAGAAAAAAGTAGCTAATAAAATTATGTTGAGTAACCGAATTTTATGTTAATATTTTCTTAATTAAGAACCTTTGTGTAAATTTTATTCATTTTAAATCAACTACATAGGTTTATTCTCTAAATTAATACCTCACTATTTTTTTTATAATTTTTAATCTTAATTTAGATAAACATTAAAACATTAAAAATGAAAAAAAAATTACTCGCTACAAGCTTAGTCTTCGGACTATTTTACACAAATGCAAATGCACAAAGTAATTCTCTAAATGAAGTTTTAACGGCAGGTTTTCCTACAAGCAAAATCAAAACCGTAAATCTATCAAGATTAGAAACTCAACTACAAGGTACGTTACAAAACAAATCGAAATCTTTCGAAGTAAGCATCCCTGGTTTGAACAAAACGCAAAAAACTTTTACTATTGTTGAAAATCAGGTATTATCTCCAGAATTACAAGCAAAATATCCTAACATCAAAACTTATGTAGGATATTCTTCAGATAATTCTCAAGACAAAATTGTTTTATCTTATTCTCCTTCTAAAGGAGTAACAGCATTAGTTCTTTCTCCTAACAATAATTATTCTATTGAAAAAAAGAATGGAAATTACGAAATTCTAACATCTAAGGAAAGTAGTATTTTAGGAAATTTTGAGTGTGGTTCTGAAGAGAATTTAAAAACATTCTTAGCAGCAAAAACAGCTAACTCTAGCAACAACAATCCTCTAGGAGTAAGAAAATATAAAATAGGTGTAGTTACAGATTTTGATTTTAATAAATCTCAAGTAGCAGAAGGTGAAATACCTACTAAAGAAACTTCTATGCTAGCTATCGCAAATGTTCTTAATGTTGTGAATTTTGTATATGGTATAGATTTAGCCATAGAATTAGAATTAGTTGATGGTACAGATGAACTTTCTATTCTAACAAAAGAAGATGATAAATATTATTTTTTCAATTTTCTGGGAATAGAAGTAACAAACTTAAATGATTTGACCCAAAAAATATTAGACGACAAAATAGGTTCTGCAAATTATGACGTAGGGATTGTTTTGACAGGAAAAACAAATGGCGGTAAAGCAGGATTAATAGGAAGTGTTTGTAATAATAGTGTAAAAGGTTCTACTTACGCAGGAAATGTAGGTCATTCAGCGTACAAGGCGGCTATGATAGTTGCACATGAGTTAGGTCATCAATTTGGAGCAAATCACGTTCACGCAAGAGCAGAGGAAACTGGAGCTAATGTAGAAACAGGAAGTGGCGTTACTGTAATGGGATACCCAGGTGTTACTGGAAATCATGATGTTGTACCTGATTTTGTTTCTCAGTTTAATCACCATAATCTTAAACAAATTAATGATTATTTAGCAACAACTTCTTGTGGTGTTTTTACACCTAATAATAATACACCTCCTGTAGTTACAGTAGAAAAAAGCGAATATAATATTCCTAAAGGAACAGCATTTAAGTTAAAAGGAACAGTATCTGATGCAGAAAGTCCTGATTTTCTTATTTCAAATTCTTGGGAACAATCAGACCCTTTATTAGGAAAATATACAGGTAATTGGGTTGATACAAGCAGAAACAACACAGAAGGAGCAAACTTTAGAGTTTATCAACATCAAAGTTCACCAATAGCTTATTTCCCACCAATATTAAATGTTGCAGAGGGACAGTTATATTCTACTTGGAATACAGTATCTGATATTGCAAGAGATATGAATTTTACATTACAAGCAAGAGATCTGATAGATTTTGGCACGTCGAAGCTTAAAGGACAAATCGCATCTGAGAAAGTAAAAGTTTCTGTAAAAGAAGAAGGACCTTTTAAAATTACAAATATTGACCTTAATCAATCTATAAAAGCAGGAACTCCTTTTGAAGTGAAATGGGACGTCGCAGGAACAGACAGTGGTAATATTAATGTCAAAAATGTAGCTATTAAATTACTTAATTTTGAAGCGAATGTTAACACAATAGAAGATGCATATACAATATTAGCAAGTAATGTACCTAACACAGGTTCTGCAATTGTAACAATTCCTGAAGGAACTGAGACATCTAAAGCAAATATTATTGTAGAAGCTGTAGATAATATATTCTATGCAGCAAGTCCTAACGTTGCTGTTAATAGATCAATAGAATTGGTATGTAAAACATATGATGTAATTTCTTCTCCATTAACAATACCTGATATGACAGGGCAAAATGCAGGAATTCTAAATTTACCAGCTCTTACAATTGACAATTATAATGGAAATATTGAAAATTTCTCTATCCACACAGATATTACACACGCAAACCAAGGTGAACTTGCTTTTTTGATGGGAAAAGAAAATGTTGATAAAGGATATCAATTCTTGAATTATGCGAATTGTTCAGGAAAGCCAAATATGACTTATGAATACAATAGCTATGGAGGAAACACTTTCGAAAACTGTGGTGTAGCAGGTGCAAAAATCACAGCTATTGGAACAGATTTAGCGAAGTATTATAATGAACCAGCAAATGGAACATATTATTTTAGATTAGCAGATATATCACCTTCTAACCAAGGAACAGTTAACAAATTAAGTGTTGAATTTTGTACAATAAAATCTGAAAAATTAAGTATTTCTAACATTCAAGCGAATAATGAAGTAAAAGTTTATCCTAATCCAAGTAATGGAAATTTCTACATTCGTTTAAGTGCTGGTGCATCAAAAGTAAATGTAAATATTTTAAACATTATAGGACAATCTGTATATAGCAAAGATTACACAACAAACTTCTCTAATGAGATAAAAGTAGAAGTAGGACATTTACCTAAAGGAGTTTATATTGTAAAAACTGATGATGGAAAACAACAACAAACTAACAAAATCATCATTAAATAATAATTTTTAACCAAACAACTTAAATCCAACTGAAAATAAATTTCAGTTGGAATTTTTTATCATATTTAGCTATGAGAAAAATATTTTTTTTACCAATATTGATAGTTCTTAATTTATTATCTTGTTCTGTAAACACTAAACAACAAAATTTTCAACAAAAAGAAATTCAATATGAATTAATTTTAATGCTCAAAGAAAATTCAGTACAAACAGATCAAGAAATAGAAATTATAACTGACATACAAGATTTTACAAAAATTTATAAACAATTAAACTTAACCAGGTTTCCCGGAATTCCTATTCCTAAAATAGATTTTGAAGAAAATAGTATTCTCGTTATCAATAAGAAATTATCTGAAGATATAGAATTTACAGACATTGCGTTGGATAAAATTATTCAAAATAAAGAATGTATCAAGGTTTCTACCAAATTACACAATACAACTATGAATATTAGTAATAAAAATAGAGTATTAAAATTATATAAAATCCCTAAAATAGAAACATCTATTTGTAACTAAATTTAAACCAATATAAAAAATCATTTATTAAAAAATTACCTTTACAATTGCTGACTTGATGAAAGTAAGAACATGGAATTATAAGGATTCTGGAAAATATCTTCTATAAAAAAATCCGATCAAGAATCTCGATCGGATTTATATTTCTAACTTGTTTGTTCTTGATTAATAAGCTGATGCTCTATCTTTTGATCGATTTCTTTAAAGAATCCGAAGCCTTTTAGGATAATGATTAATCCAAAGATTAAAAGACAAATTCCGACTCCTTTTCGTACCATAAATACTTTTTGATCGGTAAAACGTTTTTGAAGTTTTCCTGCCAAAAATATTTTTCCCAAATCGATTACAAAATAGGTGGTCAAAACAACTCCCATATAGAGCATAAAATCGCTTGGATTTGGATATTGGATCATAATTGAAGAGACAATTACAAACCAAAAAACAATGACTCCGATATTCAACAAATTCATGATGAATCCATTAATAAATGTTCTCAAATAATTGTTGCTTACAAATCCCGCTTCGCCTTCTATATGTAGCTTTGGTTTAGAGAAATACATGAAAATTCCGTAAATCAATACAAAGAAACCTGCAATGATATAAATGCGGTAAAACTTTGGATGATTGGTCACATAATCTGTAAAATCTTTACTTCCGTAATAGGCTGCTGCAATACACAAAATATCAGCTGCAATAACTCCCAAATCTAGGACTACAGCGGTTTTCCAACTTCTACGCAAACTGGTTTCAATAAGTAAGAAAAATACAGGTCCAATAAGAATTGTACTTAACAAAAAACCTATTAGTATGGCCGAAAATATTATTTCCATAACATAATTAAGGTCTGCAAGATAAGTCTAAAATATGAAACTTAAGCATCAACTAATTCAAAATCTAATTGCTTCTTGATTAAATCAGCATTTAAAACTTTGATTCTAACCGGACTTCCTAACTGATACTTCACGCCAGTTCTTTTTCCAACTAATGCATGATTTTTTTCGTCAAAAACAAAATGATCGCCTTTCATCGCACGAGAACGAATCAAACCTTCGCAACGCGTTTCTGGAATTTCAACAAAGATTCCATAATCTTGTACGCCTGTAATAAACGCATCAAACGTTTCGCCAACAAATTGCTCCATGTATTTTACTTGCATGTATTTGATTGACTCACGTTCTGCTTCTGCGGCAATTTTTTCGCGAGATGAACAGTGTTTTGCTTTGTCTTCGTAAACAGCCGCTGCAGGAGATTTTTTACCGTCTAAATAATCTTGCAACAAACGGTGCGCCATCATATCTGGATAACGACGAATTGGCGATGTAAAATGCGTGTAATAATCGAACGCCAAACCGTAATGTCCAATATTTTCTGTTGTATATTTTGCTTTCGCCATTGTTCGCATAGCCAAAGTTTCCACCATATTTTCTTCTGGTTTTCCTTTCACTTCTGCTAACAATTTGTTCATCGAATTAATAGTTGTTTTACGGTCTCCAATCTCTAATTCGTAACCAAATTGACGAATAAAATTCTTTAAGTCTAATAATTTATCTGGATTCGGATCATCGTGAACACGATAAATGTAAGTGTTCGCATTTTCTTTTCCGTTTTTATCTAAACTGATGAATTCAGAAACTTTTTTGTTACATAATAACATGAATTCTTCAATCAATTTATTCGAATCTTTCGAAATTTTGAAGAAAATTCCTTGTGGATTATGCGCTTGATCTAAATCAAATTTTACTTCAACTTTATCAAAATTAACCGCTCCATATTTCATACGTTTTTGACGCATTGTTTTTGCTAAACGATCTAAAGTCAATATTTCATCTTTAAAATCTCCATCTTTTCCTTCGATAATTTCTTGTGCTTCCTCGTATGTAAAACGTCTGTCTGAATGCGTTACTGTACGACCAAACCATGTTTTTACAATCTTTGCATTATCATCCATTTCGAAAACTCCCGAAAACGTATATTTATCTTCGTTTGGACGCAAAGAACACGCAACATTCGACAGCACTTCTGGCAACATTGGCACTACTCTATCCACCAAATAAACAGAAGTTGCACGCTTGTATGCTTCTTGCTCGATCAACGAACCTGGACGAACATAATGCGTAACATCAGCAATGTGAACACCAATTTCCCAGTTCCCGTTCTCTAATTTTCGTATTGATAAAGCATCATCAAAATCTTTTGCATCTTTCGGGTCGATTGTAAATGTCGTTACATTTCGCATATCTCTACGACGAGCTGCCTCGGCTTCATCTATCGAAGTATCCAACTGATTTGCTTCTTCTTCTACTTCCTCTGGAAATTGTGCTAGCAAATCGTATTCTAACAAAATCGCATGAATTTCTACATCCGTATCATCTGGACTACCCAAAACTTGCGTGATTTCCCCAAATGGTGAATTAGATCCTTCTGGCCAGTTTGTTAATCGAACCACAACTTTTTCTCCTGGTTGAG
This sequence comes from Empedobacter sp. UBA7620, assembly GCF_002484185.1. NCBI lineage: Bacteria > Pseudomonadati > Bacteroidota > Flavobacteriia > Flavobacteriales > Weeksellaceae > Empedobacter > Empedobacter sp. UBA7620. Next base: position 96,441 of record NZ_DLJI01000020.1, read on the forward strand.
CATTTTTAATTTTCTCTTTCGGAATAAAGAAGTCGTGATTACCATTTTGCATCGTTACAAAACCAAAATTTCCATTCTTTCCTAACTCGAAAATTCCTGTAAATTCAGTTTTATTACGCTCGACAATTTCTACAATTTCTCCTTCTGCTCTCGATTGATTGGCATGTTTTTTTGGATAAACATATACGCGAACTGTATCGCCCATTAAGGCATTTCGCGTTTTTCCTTTTTGTACAAAGACATCTTGTTCAAGACCATCAATCATAATATAAGCACTCCCTGAAGAAGTCAAATCCGCAATTCCAACCATATAATCATTGGTCGCATTGATTTTGTATTTTCCTCTTTCTACTTCAGAAATCTTTTTGTCAGCTAATAAAACATTCAAATTCTTAATCAATAATTCTGTATCAATTCGATTTGTTAGGTTTAAAGCTGCTGCAATTTGTTTATAATTTAAAGGTTTATTCGGATTTTGAAATAAAACTTCGATGATAGACTTCGTAAACTTTGTTATGTTTTTGTCTTTTTTCGCCTTTGTATTTTTAAAATTTCTTCTTGGCATAATTTGTTTTCTGTCAAATCTCTTCTTGTTTTTTCGAGATTTATTTTAAAATAGTTAATAAATAAACACCTTAATTATTTGATTATCAAATTATTTTTAATAACTATTGATAAGATGTTAATAAACAACATAACCACTGCAAAGGTAATATATCCTTTTTCTAAAATAACAATTTACAGCCAATTCTATGTTACGGAAAGGATAAGATTACTTGTAACGTTTTGATTTATTGCGAAAATTGAGCCAAAAAAACTATTTTTGCATTGATAATTAATTGAATGAAAACTAAACCATTATACCAAACCTACTTGATTAACCTTGATCGAGCTACGGATCGACTTGAATTGATGCAAAAAGAATTCGAAAAATGTGAGATTACTTACGAAAGAATTTCTGCTGTAGATGCCAAAACTTTGGATTCGTCAACCTATAAAGTAAAAAATAAATATGACCGCGATTTAGTTCCTGGAGAAATTGGTTGTTATTTGAGTCATGTGAAAACGCTAGAAACTTTTTTGACTTCTGAAAATTATTTTGCTTTGATTATAGAAGATGATGCTATTTTGGTTAATGATTTCAAATCTGCTGTAGAAAAAGCAATGATTCAATATGATGATTTAGAAAGAAAAGATCATTGGGATGTTTTGAAGTTGTTTAATGGAAAACGAAAACATATCAAAATAGCTGATGTTGACCAAAAATATATAATTGCAGCTTGCGGAACGAGTATTCCAATCACAACAATTGCTGCCATTTGGACAAGAAAGGCCGCAGAAAAATTTTTGAATAAAATTAAAACTCCACTTCCTACAATTCAACGTCCTATTGATTGTGATTTACAGCATGCTTGGGAATTTGATTTAAGAATTTACAACCTTCTTCCATCGCTTGTTAAACCAGCTCCAGTAGAAACGCAAATTCAGATTAATCGCAGTTTAAGAAAGTCTAAATTTCCAAAACAAATTCAATACGAATTGAATCGATTATTTCCTAAATATTTCTATTTGATTAATCATCATGGTTTCAAAAAATTCTATGATAGTTTTATTGTGAAGAAAAATGAAAGAATTTCTTAATCAACAATTATTACACTTATTAAGTTACTGAATTAAAATAAATTAACAACCTTTATCAACAGTTATAAACATTGTTAATTTCGATATAAAATACAAAAATAGCAGTTTCAAAAATTTTGAAACTGCTTTTTCATTTATAATAATTCGATGCTTTCTTCTTTTAATTTTTCTTTTACTTTTCCGTCCCAAATACTCGCTTGTACTTCGCCAATATGTCGAGATTTCAACATAAACATACACATACGAGATTGTCCAATTCCACCTCCAATTGATTCTGTTAACTGATCATCTAACAACATCGAGTGAAATAATAAATTTTTACGATCCGAAAAATCTCTAATTTCTAATTGTTTGGTCAAAGCTTCTTTATCTACACGAATTCCCATCGAGGATAACTCGAAAGCAGATTCTAAAACAGGGTTCCAAACTAAAATATCACCATTAAGACCTCTAAAACCAGCACTGTTTTCTGTACTCCAATCGTCATAATCAGCGGCACGTGCATCGTGTAATTCTCCATTACTCAATTCTCCTCCAATTCCGTAAATAAAAACAGCTCCAAATTCTTTACAAATTGCATTTTCACGTTGTTTCGGCGTAAATGTTGGATACTTTTGTAGTAAATCTTCAGACGAAATAAATGTAATTTGTTCTGGTAAAACAGCTTTCAATTGTGGATATTTCGCCTCTACATTTTGCTCCGTTTTTTTAATAACTTTATAAATCGATTTTACTGTCGAAAAAAGATAATCCAATTGACGATCTTGTGGAACAATTACTTTTTCCCAATCCCATTGATCCACATAAATAGAGTGAATTGGCGAATAATCTTCGTCTGGACGCAAAGCGCGCATATCTGTTATAATTCCTTCGCCTGGCTCAATTTCTAATTCTTTCAAACGAATACGTTTCCATTTTGCCAAAGAATGTACAACTACCGCATTTTTATCATTCAAAGATTTTATAGGGAATTTTACAGGTCTTTCGATACTATTCAAATCATCATTAATACCTGTTCCGTCCAAAACTACCAATGGTCCAGAAACTGGAATAATGTTTAATTCTTTTTGTAATCCTTTCGAAAATTCTTCTTTTACAAAAGAGATTGCTTGTTCTCTACGTAATAATGCTCTGCTCATCTTTTTAATCTTTAAATGATTTGTTTTTTTAACTGATGTAAAAGTAGAACAGCTAAAATCAATAAATATACTATTGACTTAAATTGGTTTAAAAATATTTAATTTTAAATATAAAATATTATTTATACTTAACTATTTAAACTTTATAATAGTTTTAAATTTAATTTTTAAAATATAAATCGGTCAACTCTTACGAATTGACCGATTTTATATCTTATAATAGATGTATAAAATTATCCGTTGTATGAACAAGCAATTTTATCTACGCGTCCTTGGTGACGACCACCTTCAAATTCTGTTGCTAAAAATGTATTCACAATTTCTTCTGCATATTCATACGCAATAAAGCGTGCAGGTAAAGTTAACACATTTGCATTATTGTGTTGACGAGCTAACTTGGCAATATCCATCATCCAACATAATGCAGCACGAATTCCTTGGTGTTTATTTGCAGTCATTGTAACGCCTTGCGCACTACCACAAATCAAAATTCCGAAATCTGCTTTTCCATCTTCCACAGCTTGTGCCGTTGGGTGTGCAAAATCAGGGTAATCAACACTCGCTGTTGAGAACGTACCAAAATCCTCAACCTCAAATCCTTGACTTGTTAAAAAGGGTACTAATTTCTCCTTATAATCGAACCCAGCATGGTCCGCTCCGATTGCAATTTTCATTTAATTAACAGGTGTTTTTGTTGTTTTTGTTTAAATAATTGTAAATCAAATGTTAAGTAAAAGTAACAACTTGTTAAAAGATGATTGAATAAAACTAATAACTTTTCGAGAGAAAAATTTGGAAATCTGATTCAAAAAATCAATTAGAAATAAATCAATACAAGTCAAGTAAAAGTTTTCATTTTGGCATAAAAGATTTACACACCGTTATGAATAGTTTTCACAAAACTTCTTTTTAACAAAAGTTGTTTATCAACCAAAATGATAAATTGTTGATAGAATATCTAACTCTTTCATTACAAAACAAAATTACAAATAATAGCTTGTTAATTGCTATTAAATAAAATTTATCTCACTTTAGTTATCCACATATTAACAGTGCTAATAATAGTAACATTTTTTTCTTTTTTTAAAATTTAAAAATTAATTAAACTATATATATTATTATGAATTGTTAATAGTTGAAAATTGTATTGAATGATTTTAAGTCTCAAAATGAAAGTTTGATTACTTTTGTGTAGTTCAAAATTTCAAATCAAAATATGAAAACAATCAACGACTACAATTTCGAAAACAAGAAAGCATTGATTCGTGTTGACTTCAATGTTCCGCAAGACGAAAATTTAAATGTGACAGATGATACACGTATTAGAGCTGCAAAACCAACGATTGACAAAATATTGAAAGATGGTGGCGCTGTTGTATTAATGAGTCATTTGGGACGTCCTAAAGGCGAATTCAATGATAAATATTCATTAAAACATATTGCATCAAAAGTTTCAGAAATTCTTGGTGTTGATGTGATCGTTGCGAATGATGTTATTGGCGATGATGCGAAACAAAAAGTTAGTAATCTAAAATCAGGCCAAGTTTTATTATTGGAGAATGTTCGTTTCCATAATGAGGAAGAAGCTGGAGATAAAGATTTTGCTAAAGCATTGGCTCAATTTGGAGATATTTATGTGAATGACGCTTTCGGAACAGCACACCGCGCACATGCTTCGACTGCAATTATTGCCGAATTTTTTCCAGAAAATAAATGTTTTGGTTTGTTAATGGAACAAGAATTAACAGCTATTAACAAAGTGTTATCAGACGGAGAAAAACCTGTAACAGCGGTACTTGGAGGTGCTAAAGTATCTTCTAAAATTACAATTATCAACAATATTTTACCAGTTATTGACAACTTGATTATTGGTGGTGGAATGACGTATACATTTGTAAAAGCAAATGGAGGAAAAATCGGAAATTCATTAGTTGAAGATGATAAATTAGATTTAGCGAAAGAAATTTTGGCTGAATGTGAAAAACATAATGTAAAAGTTTATTTACCAGTTGACAATGTAATCGCTGATAATTTCAGTAACGATGCAAATACTCAAACAGTTCCTTCAGATGAAATTCCTGATGGATGGATGGGAATGGATGTTGGTGTAGAATCGTCAAAAGTTTTTGCAGATGTAATTAACAATTCGAAAACAATTCTTTGGAATGGTCCTTTAGGAGTTTTTGAAATGTCAAATTTTGCAAAAGGAACTATAGCTTTGGGTGATGCAATTGCAGAAGCTACTGCAAACGGCGCTTTTTCACTTGTTGGTGGTGGAGATTCTGTTGCTTTCGTAAAACAATTTGGTTACGACGATAAAGTAAGCTACGTTTCTACAGGAGGTGGCGCAATGTTAGAATCGTTGGAAGGTAAAGAATTACCAGGAGTTGCAGCGATTTTAAAATAAGAAAGTGAAAAAAATACTTAAAATAGTAGAAAAATTAAGCCGAGCATTTGCTCGGCTTTTTTTGTGACTTTTAAAGTCATTCTGAACTCGTTTCAAGATCACACCATATGAGAAACTGAGTTTATTTCTTTTTGGTAATTGTTAATAGTAATTGATTGTTATTTAATAAATTAACCACTTTTCAACTGAGTTATAAAAAGAATGTTTATAGCTTGATTAATTACTTAAATTGTTAATAGTAAACTATTTAATATAAATGAATTAAAAAGTTATGAATAGACTTTATTAAAACTTGTGAATAATGATGATTTTAGAACTAAATTGATTCAATAAAGTTAAAATTGTTAATTATAAATATTTGATAAATAATAAATTAAAAAGTAATTAAGATAGTTTATCAAAAATTGTTGAAACTGAAATCTCCCTACAATTAGCCATTTTATTTGTAGAAAAGGATTGTTATATTCGTAATCATTTAATAATCAATATATGAATGAATTTAACCAACGACTAAACGAAGTAGAAAATCATTTGCAGCACAATGATCTTGATTTGGGCTATCGCCGATTAATTGATTGTGTATTGGATTTGGGTGAGAAATCTTTTTACAAAGAGATTATCTCCTATTCGGATCTTTATTACAACGAGAATTCTACGAACGAAAATAAAACAACGCAAGCTTTACAATTGGTGGAAAAGTTGAAACAAGCTTCTCCTCCGCCCTTTCAGAAAGAAGAAACATTGATATCAACCAACAATGTTGAAAAAGCTTATCATCGTCGAAATTTTAAACTTCATCCGATCACTTTTGATTTGAAATTACGAGAAGTTGTTGGATTAGTTGGAGAAAATGGAAATGGAAAAACAACTTTATTACGTTTGATTTGTGGTGAATTGAAACCAACTTCTGGCGAAATAAATTATCATTTTTCTAAAGCAAAACCGTTTAGTTTCGAGCTGAAAACTAAATTGGTTTATGTGCCACAGCGAATTGAGGTTTTATATGGTTCGTTGATGGAAAATCTGCAATTTACCTTGACATGTTATGATATTTACAACGAAGAAAATTGGTTGTTGGCGAATGTTATGTTGGCGCGTTTGGGGCTTTGGCCGTACAAGGATTTGCAATGGCGACAATTGTCGTCTGGTTATAAAATGCGATTCGAGTTGGCGCGAACGTTATTGCGTCGCCCAAAAGTATTGTTGCTAGATGAACCTTTGGCGAATTTGGATATTTTGGCGCAACAAATTATTCTCGAAGATTTGAAATTTTTATCGCAATCTATTCGCAATCCTTTTGGTGTTATTTTGAGTTCTCAACAATTGTACGAAGTTGAAAAAGTATCGACAGAAGTTCTCTTTTTGGAGCAAGGAATGCTTAAAATACAAGGAGATACAAATGATTTGGAAGGTGATTTTACGATTGTTGAAATTGATGTGGAAAACACAAAAGAAGAGTTATTAACAGCTTTATCTAACATCGAAATTAAGCAAATAAAATTCAATGGAGGATCATATATCGCGTATTTTGATGATGAAATTTCGATGAATATGATTCTGTCCGAAATCGGAAAATCATCATTGAAAGTAAAATACATTCGAGATATTTCGAAATCAAGTCGTCGCTTTTTTGTCAATTAAAACTAACCAACTATGTTCAAAAAAATAAATCAAACTTTAATTACAAAATATCCGCTGATTTGGAATCTAAAATTTATTTGGATTTTATTGACGGTTTTAGTTTTCAACTTGATTGCATTTATCAACGGATTTCTATTTATTACTAAAAAATCTCAACTGCAAGAAAGTGGACTTTATGAAGTGTTTTTCAACTCAGGAATTATTATTTATTATCTATTAATTGGTGTTATTATTGGCGTTATTTGGCTGTATTTCTATATTAAAAATAATCGTTTCAAATCTAATTATCCAACTTCGAGAAATTATTTGTTCAAAGAATTTTTGGCCGTTTTCTTCATTATATTTTTGATGTTTTATGTGCCAAATTCGTTCAAAACTGGTCTTAAATTTCGTGTTTCAAATTATATGAGCGAAGAACAGTATTTGAAAGATATCGATATTATAAATAGAACGCAAGGTTTTACGTTGCAACCAAATTTTGGATACGATAATTATTCGAGAAATTTGTCTGTTCCAGCTTTTGATTCGTTGGTTTTGGAAAAAGAAACAAGAGAATTATATGAAAAAAATAAGAGAGAATATTTAAGAAAAAATCCAACATACTCATATGATGCTTTTTTGGATCCGTATTTCAGAAATCCTGAATTTGAAACCTTATTAAGAGATTATTTTCCGGAGCGATTTAGTTATTCTAAAATTAATTTTAATCAAACGTATCAACCTCTAAAAAAGAATAATTCATCTACAGATTCATTTCAAGAAGAAATGGACTATCCTACTACAGCAGCTGTAGATTCAACTTATGCTGTTGTCGATTCTGCTGCAGTATCATTAAATTCTGCTGGAAAACCAGATGTTTATTACAACTTAGCAAGTTTGTATAATTATAGTTTTTTGGTTTTTAACAATCCGAAAGATTCTACTTTAAATCATCAATTTTATGATGAACAATGGATTGCTTTGTTGCAAAAAAATGATCGAAAAGTAATTGAAAATTTATTGAATAATTATACCGATTTATTAAAAAATCAAGAAATTGGTTATCAGTTCAAACATAAAAATTGGATTGATTATTTGCCTCAATATCCATATTATTTCATTGATCATAAATTGAATTATATTGATCCTTATCAAACTGTAGATAAAAAACTGAATGATTATATCAACCAATCAAGTTTAAACAAAGTGTATGAAAATATTGAGTTTTCGAAATATAGTTCCACTTGGTTAGAACATATTCAGTATTATTTACTAATCGCTTTAGTTATTACCGTTCTTATCATTACATTCAGATTTAGTTCGTTCAAAGTTTGGTTAATTTCATTAATTGGCGCAGGAATTTTGGCAATTTTAGGAAGCGTTTTCGGAATTTCTATCGATGCGAGTATTGGTTATACACAATTCACACCTTATATTATTTTATTTGTTTTTTACATTGCATTTATAGTGATTACACTAATTGGCTTACGTTCCAAAAAATATAAAGTTTTGACAGGTGTTAATCTTAATTGGTTTGTTGCGACCAATATTTTTATTGGAATTGTGATGCTTAGTTTTTACACAGATTTGCGTGAAGAAATGTTATATGAAGCAAATAAACATATGAATATTTATGAGTTTAGACAAACAAATAAAGAATTATTGATGTTACAAGAATTTGCAAAAATTTTTCTTTACATCAATCCAATTTTATATTTAATAAGTTTTTATTTCATCATTAATCTTTATAAAAAATGGCAAGCAATGCCAGAAGAATAAAAAAAGAAAAGCGAGCCGATTTAGCTCGCTTTTCACTTGATAATTGAATGAAAATGAATTTTAAAAACTACTTTAAAAAAACTTACTTATGAAATAAAATAACACATTGTGCTATTCAATAATAATTTTAAAACTCATACAAATTTTAAAATATTCTTTCAAAATTTAAATTAATAGAGGTTAACCATCAAAATTTATAGGTTAACCCTATTTTTTATGATTTTATGCACATTTAGACGAAGGTCTATTTCCTTTTGCATCACGTTTTTTGTGCATACTAAATTTATCAGATTTCATACGTTTTTCACGATCTTGTTTGTATTGATTGAACTGATTTTTGTCTAAAATTTTCTCTAATTTAATATCAAAATCGTTTGTACCTTTTTCTGGTCGAGAACCTCTTTCTCCTTTTTGAGTAGAATTTTTGTCTCTGTTCGCAAATTCTTTTTTCATGTCAGAATCTCTACTTTCTAACAACGATTTTACTTTTTTCTTTTGAGTAGAACTCAAATTATATTGATCAAATTTTTTTAATTGTTGATCTACAGTTGGGCGTTCTCTTTGCTCTTTTCTATTTCCAGATCGTTCACCTTGTTGTGGTCTTTGTTGAGCAGAAACTGCCATAACCATCATTATACTTGCTAATAAAAATGCTTTTTTCATAATCTATGTTTTTGTTTACAACTAAATGTTAGAATTATATTCTTTTCATTTTTCTTGAAACAAAGTTGCAACACAAAAAAAAGACGTCAAAAATATTGAGGTAAACGAGTGTTAAGTATCGGTGAAATCAAGGATTTATTAAATTTTTTAACAAAGTTGTCAAATTTATTGAATAAAAAAATCCATTCTTTATCGAATGGATTTTGATGTATTTTTTTGAAAAATTATTTCAATTCTTTTCCTAATAATTTTCCAGTTGATTCGTAAGCAGAAGCAATTCGACCGTATTCCATAACAAAATCATTTTTACCCGAAGTTCCTTTTACTTTATCCGATTTTATAGAAAGTAAAATGTTAGAAGGATTTGCAGTTTCAACAAAATTTAAAGTTGTGCTTAGTTTTGCTGGTTCAATAGCTATACCAGCATGATAACCAGGATAAATCCATTCAGAATTGATAATCAAAGTATATTTTGCAGCTGGATTTTTTACAAAATTTAATTTTTTAGATTTAGTAGTTCCTTTTATAAATTTATCCAAAAAAGTAACATTTCTATTTTCATTCCAATCTGCAAGCCATTGTTTCCAATAATTTTCTCCTCTTTTCGGATTATTTAAAACATCTTTTTCACGTTTCTCTAAATATTCAGTTTCAGTTTTATTTTCATCATAAAATTTAACATCATCAAATAATAGTTGAACATTAATTTCTTTTTGATCTTTTAAAAAATCAGTGTTTCCAGATACAACCTGAATCTTTTGAGCAAAAGTTAAAATGCTTGTTATAAAGCAAATCATCAGTAAATAATTCTTCATACAGTATTGTTTTTCAGTAAAAATATAAATATTCTTTAAATAGTTATTGTATAATCATTTAAAGAAATATTATTTGGAAACGTTTATTGTTTATAAATAGTTTGTAAGTCTTGGAAAAATTTTACTGAAAATAATAATCAAAACGTTTGGTACACTACTTTTGTCTTAACAAAGTTTAACAATATTGTATGAAAGTTTTAATTTCTAAATCAATTGTATTTGTTAATTTTAGAGGAAATTTGAATCAATAATATAAACATTAATTTCAACGAAATTTTGGATATACAACAACTAAACCAACAAATAGAAGCAAAAAGCGAAAGCATTGCAAGGTTGACATCGGAAATAAATAAAGCGATTATTGGACAAGAAAAAATGATTGAAAGTCTATTAATCGGATTACTTGGAAATGGACACGTTTTATTAGAAGGTGTTCCTGGATTAGCAAAAACATTGGCGATTAAAACATTATCTGATGCTGTTGATGGATCTTTTTCTCGTATACAATTTACACCAGATTTGTTACCTGCCGATGTTGTGGGAACACTTATTTACAATGTAAAAGAAAACGATTTTAGAATCAAAAAAGGACCAATATTCGCCAATTTTGTTTTAGCTGATGAGATTAACCGTTCGCCTGCAAAAGTACAATCTGCCTTGTTAGAAGCAATGCAAGAGCGTCAAGTAACAATTGGTGATGAAACGTATCCGTTACAAAAACCTTTCTTGGTTTTGGCAACTCAAAATCCAGTGGAACAAGAAGGAACTTATCCTTTGCCAGAAGCGCAAGTTGACCGTTTTATGTTGAAAACTGTAATTACTTATCCGGAATTTGAAGCAGAACGTTTGATTTTAAGAAATTCGATTAATCAATCTTTTCCAAAAATTGAGAAAGTAATTTCTATTCAAGAATTGTTGGATGCGCGCGAAATGGTGAAACAAGTTTATATGGACGAAAAAATTGAAAAATATATTTTGGATATTATTTTCGCAACTCGTTTTCCAGAAAAAGTTGGATTAGAAAAATTGGTTCCAATGATTTCGTTTGGTTCTTCACCTCGTGGATCAATCAATTTGGCACAAGCTTCTAAAGTGTATGCATTTTTACGTAAACGCGCTTATGTTATTCCAGATGATGTGCGTGCAATGGCAAAAGATGTGTTGCGTCATCGTATCGGAATTAGCTACGAAGCAGAAGCAGAAAATGTTACGCCAGAAGAAATTATCGACAATATTCTTAATGTTGTTCCAGTTCCTTAAACCATTATTCAAAATCATTTAAACTTTGGATGCAAAAGAAATCATCAAACGTGTAAAACGTATTGAGCTAAAAAGCAAGCGTAAAGCGAGTAACCTTTTTATGGGTGAATATCACAGTTCATTCAAAGGAAGAGGTATGATTTTTAGTGAAATTCGTCCTTATCAATACGGTGATGACGTTCGTAATATAGACTGGAATAAAACGGCTCGATACAGCGAACCTTATGTAAAAGTTTTTGAAGAAGAACGAGAATTAACCATGTTTTTATTGGTTGATGTTTCGAATTCTGAAAACTTTGGAACACGAAAACAAATTAAAATGGAAACAATTGCTGAATTGAGCGCTACATTGGCTTTTTCGGCAATTACTTATAATGATAAAGTTGGTTTGATATTATATTCGGATCAAGTGGAGAAATTTATTCCACCCAAAAAAGGAAAACAACATGTGTTGCGTTTGGTGAGAGAAATTGTTTCGTATGAGCCAAAAAGTAAGAAAACTGATTTAGCAGAGACTTTGGAAACATTTATGAATTTGGTTCGCCGAAAATCAAATGTTTTTATTCTTTCAGATTTTATTGATTCGTCTGATTATGAAAAAGCGTTGCGAATCGTAGCAAAAAAACATGATGTGACTGGAATTAGAGTTTATGATGAAAAAGAACAATCTTTTCCAGATGTAGGTTTGGTTCATGTGCAAGATAACGAAACAGGCGAAATCCGCTTGATAGATACTTCATCGAAGAAATTGCGTCAACAATATGCGCAATATTATCGTGATTTAGATCAACGTTATCAATCTATTTTCAAGAAAAATCATTCAGGCGCAATCAGTATTCGTACCGACGAAGATTATGTTCGCCCATTGTTAAACTACTTTAAAAGTCATAAAGCCTAATGAAGAATTTATTGCTTTTAGTAAGTTTTTTTATCCTTCAATTTTCGTTTGCGCAAGAAATTACGCCAAAATTAGATCGCACGACAATCAAAATTGGCGAGCCAATCCAATATGAAGTAAAAATTGATTACAAAGAAGGAGATAAAGTTGTATTTCCTACGATTTCAGATTCAATTAATCATCACATCGAAGTTTTAGGTCAAAAAATTGACACGGTAAAAACGGATGGAAAATCTGAAATTGTTCAACATTTAGAATTGACTGGATATGATGCAGGGAAATTTAATATTCCATCATTTATCATTCAGAAAAATGGAAAAGATTTAACAACAAAACAACTCGAAATTGATATTCAAGATATTGCAATTGATACAACGAAAAATGCAATTTTCCAGATAAAACCTGTGATGGAAGAAGAATATTCTATTGGAGATTATTGGAATAAATATTGGTTGTACGGCATTATTGCGTTGATTTTATTTATCATCGGAATTGTTTTGGTTGTATTATATGTTCGCGCAAAATCGAAATTATCTGGCAAAGATTCGTACAAAACGCCTTATGACGAAGCGAAAGCAAGTCTGAAAGCGTTGGATGCCAAGAAATATTTGAAACGAGGCGAACAAAAAGAATATTACACGCAATTATCATTTATTGTAAGACGATATTTAGGACGTATTTATAACTTTTCTGCATTAGAAATTTTGTCGGATGATTTAGTAAAATATGTTGCGACAAAACCAGATGTTTTACCAGAAGATGTACAGAAATTTAAACAATTTTTGTTCGATGCTGATTTGGTAAAATTCGCCAAACAAGAATTTGATGAACCAACAAATATTTCGCATCGAAATTGGGTAGATGAATTTGTAGATCGTGTAAAACCATTAGAAATTCCGGAGAACGAAGATTTGAAAAAAGATCAAGTGACGGGAGAAAAATATAAACAGTTTAATAACAATTAGGAATGCTAAATTTTGAGTTTCAAAATCCTTGGATCTTACTCTTATTGCTTGCTTTGCCTTTCTTTATTTTCAGAGAAATTCGCAAAACGAGCCAGAAAAAAGCATCCTTAAAATTACCTTCGCTCAAAGCATTTGGAGGTGCAAAAAGTTCGTTAGCGACGTACAAACCACTTTTATTTTTGATGCGAATTATCGCAATGGCTTTGTGCATTGTTGCCTTGGCTCGTCCACGTTATGTAGATGTTACAACAAAAGTAAAATCGGACGAAGGAGTTGATATTTTATTGACTGTAGATACTTCGTTGAGTATGTTAGCACGCGATTTGAAACCAGATCGTTTAACAGCGTTAAAAGAAGTTGCAAAAGACTTTTCAATTGGAAGAAAAACGGACAGAGTTGGTTTGGTCGAATATTCTGGAGAAGCTTTGACACGTGTTCCATTAACAACAGATCGTGATGTTTTGACGCAAGAAATCGAAATGTTACATTCAGGTAGTTTAGCTGATGGAACAGCAATTGGAGTTGGTTTAGCAACAGCTGTTAATCATCTCAAAAATAGTAAGGCAAAATCTAAAGTAGTTATTTTGATTACAGATGGTGTTGAAAGTGTAAATCCTTCTGGAGATTTAATGTATGTTTCGCCAAGACAAGCTGCTGATATTGCAGCTGAAAAGGGAATTAAAGTATATACAATCGGTATTGGGACAAACGGAATGGCACCTATGCCTTATGGTTACGATATGTTAGGTGATTATGTTTTTGATATGCGTCCTGTACAAATTGATGAAAAATTGTTAGAACAAATTGCTGATAAAACGGGAGGTTTATATTTCCGAGCAACGAATAATGAAAGTTTGAAAAATATTTATAACGAAATTGATAAACTTGAAAAAACAGAAATTAACGAAGTCAAATATTATAATTATACCGAATTGTTTGCACGATTCTTATTACCTGCATTCATCCTTTTGGTATTAGAAGCCATTTTACGAAGAACCGTTTTTAAAGAATTAATCTAATGCAGTGGGGAGAATTACATAATATTTGGTTGATGATTTTATTGTTTGTCGTTATTTTTCTATCGATAACAGTATTTCAATGGCGCGAACGTGTAAAGAAAACATTTGCAGATAAAGAACTGTTTCCATTTGTTTTTCCAATCACATCTTCAAAGCGTTATGGTTTCAAAATCATTGCATTTTGTGTGGCTTTATTTTTAATGGTAATTGCATTGATGGACCCACTTTATGGTGAACGAGATGTACAAGTAAAGCGCGAAGGAATTGATATGGTTTTCTTGTTAGATTTATCAAGTTCTATGAATGCACAAGATGTCGCTCCTTCTCGATTAGAAAAAGCAACAAAATTAATCACAGAAACATTACATCAATTAGGTGGAGATCGAGCTTCTTTGGTTGCGTTTGCAGCGAATGCTTACACAATTTCTCCATTGACAAATGATTATGCAGCGATCGAAAGTTATTTGCAAAATGTTAATACTGAGTTAATTTCGAGCCAAGGAACAAATTACTTAAATGCGATTCAGGAAGCTGCAAAAACATTCAAAGGTTCGGCGAATACAAGTAAATTAATTGTATTAATTTCAGATGGAGAAGACAACGAAAATACAGTTAATCAAGCTTCTAAAATAGCAAAAGATAACGGAATTCATATTGTATCAGTTGGTGTTGGAACAGACAAAGGAGCTCCAATTCCGATGTACTACAATGGCTACGCAGAAGACTATAAAAAGGACGAAACAGGTTCTACAGTTATTACAAAATTAGAAGATAAAAATCTTCGCGAATTGGCACAAGATACAAACGGAACTTACATTCATTTGGATAATACACAAGATGCATTATCCGCATTATCAATGTATAAAGCCCGATTAGATAAAAACGAAATTGCTAACTCTACAACAAGAGATATGAATCACGTTTATCAGTGGTTTTTAGCGGTTGCGGTTTGTTTACTTTTTGTGGAATTATTAACATCTGAATATAAGATTTTTAACAAAAAGAAATAGTAAGTTTGTATGGTAAAATGATGTACTTTTTAAAACAAATAGGATTTTTAGGAATAATGCTTTTATCCGTTTTTGGTTATAGCCAATCGAAAGCGAAAAGCTACATTATTGAAGGTAATGAGTATTATCAAAAAGGAAAATTTGATAATGCAGAAGTTGCCTACAAGAAAGCTGCCATGGAAGATCCAACTTCTGTCAAAGCAAATTACAATTTAGGAAATGCCTTATTTCAACAAAAACGCTACAAAGAAAGTATAGCGCATTACAAACGTTCTGCTGAAGTATCTAAAACGAATAATGATAAACATTTGGCTTATCACAATTTGGGAAATGCTTTTATGCAGGAAAAAGATTATCAAAATGCTGTTGATAATTACAAACAAGCCTTACGAAATGATCCAAAAGATGATGCTACACGTTACAATTATGCATTAGCAAAGAAGATGTTAGAAAAAGAACGTGAGAAGCAAAAGGATCAGAATAATAAGGATAATAAAGATCAGAACAAACAAGATCAAAATAATCAGCAAAAACAACAACAGCAGCAAAACAAACAGAATCAGCAAAACCAAAATAACCAAAAGCAGAATCAGAATCAATCTCAACAACAACAATCTGATCAGCAAAAACAGCAAAATCAAGGAGGAAATCCGAAAGCTGGTGGTGAAAATGGAAATAATAAAGGACAAGGAAATAATCAATCTCCAGAAATCAAACAAGGAAATAATGGAGACGGTAAAGAACAAGATAATGCAAAGAATAATTTGGGAGACGGTTTGCTAAAAGCATTGCAAAATCAGGAAGCCAAAACCCAACGAAAAATTATTCAACAAAAAGCAGAAAAACAACGAACAACAACATCTAAGGATTGGTAATGACAACGACAAGCGTTTTAAATAGCTTTTTAGTGTTTGCCTTAACGTCTATCACAGCGTTAGCACAACAAATTTCTTTTAAATCTGATGCAGACAAAACGCAGGTCAGTTTAGGAGAAGCATTTAGCGTGGGCTTTTTTATCGAATCTAATACAGATAGTTATTCGATTGATCAACCAATGAAATATCCTCCACATAATGGATTACAAATTGTAGGTGAACAACGCTCGCAAAATGTTTCTTATGTGAATGGAAAAGGAGTGATAGAAGAAGGAATTATCCTTGCTTTTGTTGCTGAAAAAGAGGGTAAATACCGCATTGGAGCTGCTAAGATTGTAATTAATGGAAAAACCTATACATCGAAACCTGTCGATGTTGTAGTGAAAGGAACGGGATTGACGCACAATAATTTTAGAAGTAATACTTCTCAACCAGTCTTTCTGCAAAGTAAAGTTTCGAAAACGAATCCTTATGTGAATGAACAAGTTGGTTTATCAGTAAAATTATACGTAAAAGATTTATCTTATCTTAATCGTAAACAAAACTTTCGTCAAGGAAATTTAGATGGATTAAGCCCAAAAATAGTTAAAAGTTCTCCCGAAAATATCAAGCAAGAAATTGTAGGAGGAAAACAATATTTCTCTGAAGAAATTGCACGTTATTATGTTTTTCCTCAAAAACCAGGAAAGATAGAAATTGATCCGTTTTCGGTAGATGTCGTTTTGCCAACAACGTATGGAGCTGAGCCTGTAGAAGTGCGTAGTAATCCAGTTGTGATTAATGCAAAAGCGCTTCCAGAAGAAGGAAAACCAAAGAACTTTAGCGGCGCAGTTGGTCAATTTAAAATGAATGCTTCGGTTGATAAAAAAGAAGTTGCTACCAATGAAAGTGTAAATTTTGATGTCGAAATTATTGGAACAGGAAACTTTAATACCATTAATTTACCTGAAATTACAACGCCAAAAAATTTAGAAAAATTTGCGCCGAAAAAACGTGATGCATATAAAACATATGATACAGGAATGAAAGGAAAAGTTGCTGAGCAAACAGTTCTTGTACCAAATTTTGGAGGAGAATATACGATTTCGCCTGTAGAATTTAGTTATTTCGATCCTGTTAAAGAGAAATATGTAACCTTGAAATCAGATTCGATTAATTTGTCTGTTTCAGGTTCTAAAACTTCTTCTGCAACTGCTATGGCATCTAATTCACCAGATTCGACAATTTCTGATAAAATAGAAGAAATGACGAATGATGTAAAAGAAGGAAAAAGCGGTTGGTTGTGGTTAACTGGTGGTGTAATTGCATTGAGTGCCGGAAGTTTATTTTTGATGAGAAAGAAAAATAATTCGACACAAAAACAAACAATTGAACCAAAAATAAAACCTCTTAACGAGCAAAATAATTTTGAATCATATCAACCAAAAACAGAAACCCAAAAGTTTACTTTGGTTGAAAAACCAACGATAAATTCTAGTCAAATTTCTGCTGAATTAGATGAGTTGAAGAAAAAAATAAACGCTGAAGACCAAAAAGATTTTTATCAATTACAAGAAAATATTTTGTGTAATGCAGCGCTATTAAAAACAAATACAGATTTAGCTCATTTTTCTGACGAGATGATTGCAAATAAATTGATTGAAAATGGTGTAAGCGAATTAGCCGTAGAACAATGGAAATTGTTGTTGAATAATGCGCGACAAGCGAAATATGCCTTTGGTGGTTTGCATCAAAATTTAGAAGAAGTTTTCGAAGCAACGCAAAATATTTCCGAAGAATTATTACGAAAATAAATTTCAAGTTTTTTAGATAGTAAAAGGGACAATCTCAGTTTTTGAGTTGTCCCTTTTATTTTGAATATTTTTAAGCTTTACGTCCAACATATTGTATGCCAGAAAGCAACTTTTTTGCATCAACTTTCACTTCACTTCCTTTGATTTCTACTCCGTTTGTTGAGATTTTTCCGTTCGATCCAACTTTAGTTTTCCCTACAGAAACACCATCTTTTCCAACCGAAATATTTTCATAATCTTTTTGACTAATTCCAATGCAATCAACAGGATTATTCGCCGAAATTGTCAATTGATTTTCTTCGTTATCATATATAACACAACCTGTATTGATTTGATAATTCCCGACCAATTGTTTCGGAATTGTATAGATTACTTTTTCGTCACTTGCTAAATAAGAAATCGCATAAATACGCTTGTTTGGAATCAAATGATCGATCCAAATTTTCTTCGAAGATTGTTTGTCTTTTGTTATTTGCACATCATTTTCACTATCGCGCAATTCGTCTGGCGCAGTCAACGCAACTTGGCTGTAACGCCCTGTCACTTGCGCTTTCGTATTACTTGCAAAAGCCGTTACAAGTAAAGTAGCTAAAAAGAGTTTTTTCATATTCGATTGATTTAGTTTTGATTATGTTAATCCAAAAATGAAACCATTTTACAATTCGTCCTCGAAAATTGACAATTCGGTAACATATAATTTCAAACGAAAAGTGTTTGTAAGAACTTTGACTCAACAAATTAAAAAAAAACAAATGATGAAAACAATTTTCTTAACAATCGCAATTTTATTCGCTGTATCAACTTTTGCACAAAAGAATTTTGAATCAGATATGAATAAAACTTTAACGGAATGGAACAAAGGAAATCATTCTTCTGAAGCTAATTTTAAGCAATTAATAAATGATTATCCAAATGAATGGTTACCTAAATATTATTTGACTTTTTCTGAAGTTTTGAAAACTTTCGAATCAAAAGATGTGGATAAAAACGAAGAAATTCTTTCGAATGTAAAAACTCAAATCGATGATCTAGTTAAAAATAATCCATTAAATATAGAAATTCTCAATTTGAAAGCGTTGTATTTAACAGCAGAAATTGTGCAGAATCCAATGCAAAATGGTGCAATTTATTATCCAGAAGTAGTACAAATCTATCAAAAATCGTTGATGTTAAATCCTAGTAATCCGCGTTCTGTTTTAGGTTTGGCTGAGTTTAATATCAATGCTGCAAAATATAGCGGAATGGATATTACACAAGATTGTAAAAATGTAAAAAAATCTTTAGCTTTATTTAATGCTGAAAAGCCAAAAAATAATGAACCGATATGGGGAAAAAATCGTGCCGAAGCCTTGTTGAATAACGAATGTAAAAACGTACTATAATGATAGCTTTAGTTGCACAATTTATTCACGAAATTATTTTTTGGTTAATTAATTTGATTGCTTGATATGGATAAGTATTATAAAGGATATTTGAGATTATTTTCATTTGTATTTTCATTTGCAATTTTAGTATATGTATTTGATTTTAGTACAATTAATTTTCAAAATAATTCAAATTTTGATTTAGGTGTAGAAGTAGGCTTGTTAACAGGAAACTTTCTAAAATTTGTTGCTTTAGGGTTGGTCTTTTTAAAATTCTTAGAAGGAATTATTGTTTCTGACAAAAAGTTAATTGTTCGTAATATTTTGATTCTATTTGTAATCAATGTTTTGATTTATAGCGTGATATTTTTTACATCTCCAAATGTATCATTCAATCAATTTTTTCATCCAGAAGCTATCAAATATTTTATCGGATATTTTTCGTTCAGTGTTGCAGCATCTTTTGTGAATACAAGCATTTTTAATGAATATAGAATAGATGTACCAGATTCGCCTAAACCAGAAAAAGTTTTAAGAAAGTATTTTTTACGTTCTATTATTTATACGTTGGTATTGTATTATGTATTCGTGGAGTTTGCGAATCTCCTTTTGCAGAAATATATTTTTTACGATCAATCGATCAATTATCTTTTAGTTGCAGTTATCACGGTTTTCTTTTTGTTTTTATTCTTTATTATCGATCGAAAGAAAAATAAATTAGAACGTAAAATTGTTATCGAATCAACAAAAGCAGAAACAGCAACTGCACAATTCGAAACCTTAAAAAGTCAATTAGACCCACATTTTTTATTCAATAGTTTGAATGTTTTAACTGGTTTGATTGAAGAAAATCCAGATAATGCGATAGATTTTACAACATCGCTTTCTAAGATTTATCGATATGTTTTAGAACAAAAAGACAAAGAAGTTGTGTCGATTCAAGAAGAAATAAATTTTGCAAAAACCTATGTCAACCTTCTAAAATTAAGATTTGAAAATAGCATCGATTTCGAAATTGAACAAATAACTTTCTCTGAAACCGAATTTATTGTGCCACTTTCTTTGCAGATTTTATTAGAAAATACAATCAAACACAATATTGTATCTGATCAAAAACCTTTGAAAATTAAAATTTATAAAAAAGATAATTATTTGATAATTGAAAATTCTTTCCAACCAAAAGAAACCATTAAAGATTCGACAGGAATTGGGCTGAAAAATATTATTAATCGTTATCAATTAATTTCTAACCGAGAAGTGAAC
Organism: Empedobacter sp. UBA7620; assembly: GCF_002484185.1. Taxonomy (NCBI): domain Bacteria; kingdom Pseudomonadati; phylum Bacteroidota; class Flavobacteriia; order Flavobacteriales; family Weeksellaceae; genus Empedobacter; species Empedobacter sp. UBA7620. The sequence continues at coordinate 116,952 of NZ_DLJI01000020.1, forward strand.
ATCGAAAAAAATGAACAACTATTTCGTGTAGAACTTCCCATATTAACACAAAAAAATACAACTATGAATACACAAAATTTTGACGAACAACAAGCTTATTTACGTGCAATAGAGCGTGCAAAAGAATTGAAAAAGTTTTATGCGCATTTAGGAACTTATGTTGTAATGAGTTTATTCTTTTTTATTCTGAATTTAGTTACAAATAATGGACATTGGTGGTTTTATTGGCCAGTTTTAGGTTGGGGATTGGGCGTTGCACTAAATGCTGTAAAAGTTTTTGCGTATGGTTCTGGTTGGGAAGAGAATAAAGCCAAAGAAATCTTGGAAAAAGAGCAAAATAAAAAGTGGCAATAAATGAATTTTATAAATCAAATAAAGCAAACAAATTGGGTTAGAATAATTATTTTTTATGGATTGATATTAATCGGAACTTTTCTGATTCGTAAATGTCCTAATTTTTTACAATTGATTTTTGGAGGTTTAGTCGATTTTCAACTGCCTTGGAATATGAATCATGGGTTGATTATTTTTCTAATTAGTTTACTTTTCTATAAATTCTCTAAAGTTAAAAAAGAAGTCTCTCTTCTAGGAAAAGAAGGTTTCAAAACATTGATTTTTCCATTTATATTACTCGTTGGTTATTCAATTTATGGGATAAATAACGATTACGGAATTAATAAACATTTGTGGGCAGCGATTTTTATTTCTGTTACGTTGCTTTATGATATAATGGAAGAATATACTTGACGAGGTTATTTGAACGATGTTTTAGGAAATATATTTTGGATAATAAAAAGCATTGTAACAGGAGTATTTTGGGCTGTTTGGCATTTACTAATTTTTAAAGATTTCGATCAATTTGGAGGTTTTGGAATTTTCATGTTATTGTGCATTGTTTTTTCTTTTGTATTAACCTTTTCAACGATTCGAACAAAATCGATTATTGTTCCAGCAACAATTCATGCTTTAATGGCAAAAACAAATCTCGCAACATTGATCATTTTTGTCATTATACTTGCTTTATTATTTGTTTGGAATAAAATTTTTATGAGAAAACCGACTCGTGAACTAACTTAAAAAAAGATGAAAATATTAATTATAGAAGATGAAAAGCCTGCTGCGCGTTTATTAAAGCGACGTGTAGAAAAATTGGGTTATCAAATACATGAAATGTTGCATTCTGTAGAAGAAAGTGTAGCGTGGTTGAAAACGAATCCAAATCCAGATTTAATTTTTCTGGATATTCAGTTATCAGACGGTTTGTCGTTTGAGATTTTTAATCAAGTTAATGTTTCGTCTGCGATTATTTTTACGACGGCTTATGACGAATATGTATTGAAAGCGTTTAAATTAAATTCGGTTGACTATTTGTTGAAACCTGTTGATGAAGAGGAATTGAAGTTTGCAATTGAAAAATTTGAAAAACAATTTCAGCAAGCATCTTCAAGTTTTAATCTAAATGAATTGAAAAATTTTTTTTCAAATAATCAAACCGAAAAATTTAAAGAACGTTTTTCGATTAAAATAGGAACATCAATCAAAATTATAGAAATCGATAATATTGAATGTTTTTTTAGTGAAAACAAAGCAACGTATATTCATACAAAAGAAAACCGAAATTATTTGGTAGATTTTTCGTTGGATAAAGTGGAAGAACAAATCGACCCGAAAAAGTTTTTTAGAATTAATCGTAGTCAAATTATTCAAATCGATTCGATTAAAGAAATTACAATGTATTCTAATTCTAGATTAAAAATAATTTTAAATACTTACAACGAACAAGATATGATTGTGAGTCGCGAAAAAGTGACAGATTTTAAGAATTGGTTGGATTAAGATTGATTTCTTGCTTTTTTATGAAAATTTGTTCATAAAAACTTTTATTTTTGCATCAACCAATTAATTATCACTAAATACGAATGGAAAATATAATATCATTTTTTCAGAAATTCTCTTTCAATCAAATCGGAACAACTTTCGCCGTACTTTTTGCAGTTATCGATATCTTAGGAAGTATTCCAATTATTGTAGGAATTCGAAGCAAAGTTGGGCATATTCAGTCTGAAAAAGCGTCTATCGCAGCAGGAATCTTGATGATTTCGTTTTTATTTTTCGGAACAAAAATTTTGAAATTAGTTGGTGTTGATGTTCAGTCGTTTGCCGTTGCTGGAGCTTTTGTGATTTTTATCATCGCTATCGAAATGATTTTGGGAATTGAAATCCAGAAAGGAGTCGAATCCAACTCTGCATCCATCGTTCCTATTGCGTTTCCGTTAGTTGCGGGTGCAGGTTCGTTGACAACTGTACTTTCGCTTCGTTCGCAGTTTGCAGATATTAACATTGTGATTGCGATTATATTAAATATGTTAATCGTATATTTGGTGCTGAAATTCGCAGGAAAACTCGAAAAATGGATGGGACCTGGCGTTTTATCGGTGCTTAAAAAAGTATTTGGAGTAATTTTATTGTCAATCGCAATCAAATTATTTACGTCAAATATCGGTGCATTGTTTATGAATGAAATTAAAATTTAAAAATTCATTATCTAATGAAAACATATATTTATATCGCGACAATCGTTTTGTTGATAGGTTTAGGTTACAACCTATATGAGATGGATTATAAAGCTGGTTTTATGGCTGAGGAAAACTTTCGTAGCGTTTTAGGAATTGGAGCATCGGTTTGTGGATTAATTTTAGTATCTGTATACTTTAGTTTTTTCAGATTGCAAACAAATCTTAAGAAATAAACAGTTTTACAACTTATAATAAATGAAAAAGATTAATCCTAGGATTAATCTTTTTTTGTTTGTATCGCTTCGTTTAATTTTTCTAATAAAGTTTTGACAGATTGTTCGATTACTTCAAAAGGTTGATGTTTTGTAGAAGTATAAATCATCACTAAATCAACCGAATAGTTTTCATTAGGTTCAAGTAACAATTTATTTAATCTGTAAGCTTCTTTAGCACGGCGTTTCAATAAATTTCGGTCAACTGCGTATTTAAATTTTTTCTTTCCAACACTTACTCCTACCCTTATATTGTAATCCGCTTTCGGCTTGATTTTGTAGACAAATCTAATCGGATGAGAAACAAATGTTTTTCCATCAGAAAACAATTCATCGAATGCTTTTCTGCTTTTAAGTTTCTCATTCTTACCAAAAGTCAATTTCATATTGCAAAATTCTATGTAAATTTGTTGCTGCAAAAGTAAGTATTCTAAAAAGTTTTAGAATTATGTAACTTTGAAAATAATTTATTTTTATTTAAAACAAAAAAAGAACAATATGTATCCAGCAGAAATAGTAATGCCAATGAAGGCTCAGTTGACTTCTAATGGTTTTGAAGATTTAACTACTCCAGAACAAGTAGAAGCAGCAATAAAACAAGAAGGAACAACTTTGGTAATGGTAAATAGTGTTTGTGGTTGTGCTGCAGGTGCTGCAAGACCAGGAGTTGTAATGTCATTAGATAATGATAAAGTTCCTACACACTTAACAACAGTTTTCGCAGGATTTGATAAAGATGCTGTAGCAAAAGCACGTGAATTTTTTGCTCCATTTCCTCCAAGTTCTCCAGCAGTTGCTTTATTCAAAGATGGTGAATTAGTACATATGTTAGAGCGTCACCACATCGAAGGGCACTCTGCAGCAGCTATTGCAGAAAACTTAAAAGCAGCTTACAACGAGTTTGCTTAAGACTAAATTTGAAGGTTATTTCAAAAATATTTTAAAAAGTGGAGCAATTTGTTCCACTTTTTTTGTGTTCAAAATTCTTATAAAAAAGAGTTTTATAAATTTTAATTCGAGGAAAAGTTTAAAAACCTGAATTAACATCATAACATAAAATATATCATATCAAATTGATTGCTAAACCTATGAAATAGAGAAAAATGTATCAAAATAATCTGTAAATTAGCAATTCGAAATTTTTTAATATATTATTTAATAAACAAATGAGAATAGCAGTCGTAGGCGCTACCGGAATGGTCGGCAGAGTTATGCTCCAAGTTTTGGAAGAAAGAAATTTTCCAATCACTGAAATTATACCAGTAGCATCAGAAAGATCAATAGGAAAAACTATTGAATACAAAGGAAAAGAATACAAAATTGTATCAATGCAGGATGCTGTAGAAATGCGAGCTGATATCGCAATCTTTTCAGCAGGTGGAGAAACTTCCAAACAGTGGGCGCCTAAGTTTGCAGAAGTCGGAACAACTGTAATTGACAATTCATCGGCTTGGAGAATGGATCCAGATCGTCCGTTGATTGTACCAGAAATCAATGCAGATATTTTAACAACAAATGATAAAATCATCGCAAATCCTAACTGTTCTACAATTCAGTTGGTAATGGTGTTAAATCCTTTGCATAAAAAATATGGAATTAAACGTGTTGTTGTTTCTACGTATCAATCGGTTACAGGAACTGGTAAAGATGCAGTTGAACAATTGAATGGAGAAATTGAAGGACGTGATGTTGCGAAAGTTTATCCATATCAAATCTTCAAAAATGCATTGCCTCATTGTGATGTTTTTGATGAAGAAACAGGTTATACAAAAGAAGAATTGAAATTAACGCGTGAGCCTCGTAAAATTATGCGTGTGGACGAAATGAATATCACTGCTACTGCGGTTCGTGTTCCTGTGCAAGGAGGACATTCGGAGTCGGTGAATATTGAATTTGAGAATGATTTTGATTTAGCCGAAGTTCGCAAATTATTAGCAGAACAGGAAGGTGTAACAGTACAAGATAATCCAGACACAAATACTTATCCAATGGCTTTCTATTCAGAAGGAAAAGACGATGTTTTTGTAGGACGTATACGTCGTGATTTATCTCAACCAAATGCATTAAATTGTTGGATTGTTGCAGATAATTTACGCAAAGGTGCAGCTACAAATGCAGTTCAAATTGCTGAATATCTAGTAAAACATAATTTAGTTGGATAAAAAAATCAATTAAAAATGAATATAAAGTCGCTCTTGTAGCGACTTTTTTTTATGTTTAATGAATAAGTTTTCAGAACTTTAACAAATATTTTACGCTATCAAAGCAACCAGAAGCGTAATTTTCGCATCTAAATAATAAGAAAGAAAAAGTATTTTGGACGAAAAACAACTCATAAAAGCTTGTATCAGCAATGATTCGAAAGCACAGCGGCTGCTTTATGAAAAATATGATGCGCGATTTTTTGCGGTTTGTAAACGTTATTTTACCGATATACAACAAGCGGAAGATGCGTTGGTAAAAGGATTCTTGAAAATTTTTCAGAATCTTGAGAATTATTCGTTCGAAGGAAGTTTTGAAGGATGGATGCGAAGAATTATGATTAATGAATGTTTGATGGAGTTGCGGAAAAATAAAATTTTTCATCTCAATGTTGACGATTACTCCTCTTCCATTTCATCTAACCAAGAAGCTTCGCAACAAATAGAAGAAGATGATGTGATGAAACTCCTCGATTATCTACCCGAAGGCTGTCGTCTCGTGTTTACCCTCTACGTTATTGAGGGGTATAAACACAAAGAAATTGCCGAAAGTTTGGGCATTACAGAAGGAACATCGAAATCGCAACTTAATTTAGCGAAGACGAAATTGAAGGAAATGTTAAGTAAGAATGAAAATATAAAATCAAGTTTATCGTGAACACAAACGATCCAATAGAAGATTTATTTCGATCAAGAAGAAACGAAACTGTCGGCGAAAAACCAAGAGATTTGGTGTGGAAACGTATTGAATCTGGTTTGCAGAACGAGGAAAAGAAAAAGAAACCTATTCGCGAATTTGTTTCGAGTGTATGGTTTTCTGCTGCTGTTTTCGCGTTGATTGCGATTCCTTACTTTGTACTTTTTATCGAGAATATTAATACTGAAAATAGAGAAAATTCACTTGAAATTGTTAAAACAAATGTCCCAGTTATTGAGCAATCACCTCCTGAACAAGAAGAAATAGTGGTTTTAGAATCGAAAGATAAAGATTTGGAAAAACCTCTAGAAATAGTAAAGAATGATAAAGTTACAAAAGAGCCTGTTTATAAAGTAATGGAAGGGCATTCTGCTGGTGCAATTGATGATAAAGGATATTTTCCTCAATTATCTAAAGCGTCCGCTCCAAATGCTCCAGTTACTTTATCAGCACCGCAAGCAATGGAAGCTCGTTCTAAGGTTTTAGATTCGATAGAAAAAGAAGGTCAATATGCTAAAGCAAATAGTCAAAATTTTGGCTATACAAAAGATTCAGTCATTTCGGATAAGTTAGCAGGAAAAGCTTCAGGTGTCGTGATTAGGGGTGTTTCTAAAATGAAAGATACTTCTGATGTGATGAAAATGACGGTTGTTGCAGAAACACGAGCTGCAAATGCTTCGTTAGAAACAGCTTCGATGATGGATGTTTCTCCAAAAAAATCTGAAATTGACAAATATGCAATTGTTTATAAACCTTTAAAGTTTACAGTAAAATCGGATATTCTACGTACTAATTTTAAATTACAAAAGAAATCAAAAAATAAAATTTCGTTTGAAAGTACAACGAATAATCTTGTCATTACATTCGAAAAAGTAAATGATAAAATTGTTTTAACAACAAACGAACCAAAGGTTGATGCAACGCTTTTGGGAGTTTTGGAAAAAAATAAAAAAGAAATATTTAAATATTATCAATTAAAATAAAATGTTAATTTAGTAGAATTGAATGAATTAACATTTATGAAAAAATTTTTATCTCTAACTTTAATATTACTTGGTTTTACTTTTTCCTTGGCTCAAGATTTATATTTGGTTAAATTAAAACCAAAGGAAAATACATCAAATTTTTTATCAAACCCTTTGCAGATGCTTTCTCAACGATCATTAGATAGAAGAGAAAAGTATAAAATTTCGATTACTGAGGAAGATGTTCCTATATCTGAGTATAGAATTAATGAACTTAAAAAATTATCATTAAATTATATTGGGCATTCGAAATGGTTGAATACTGTAATGGTAGAGATTTCTGATGAAACTATTTTGAGTAAATTAAAAGCATTAAGTTTTGTTGAAACTGCAGAATCTTTGGTTCGTAATTCAGTTCCTAAATCATCAAATAAAAATTTGTCAAAATGGAAAGATCTAATACATAATTCAGAAGAGTTTAATTATGGTTATGCTAATGATTTTATTGACCAAATTAATTTAAAACCACTTCACAATAATAATATTTTAGGACAAGGAGTTTTGATAGCAGTTATTGATGCTGGCTTTCCTAGAGTTGATAAAATTTCAGCATTTGATATATTGCGTAAAGAGAATAGAATTCTTGACACCTATGATTTTGTAGATAAAAAAGAAAATGTATATGATGCAGATAATCATGGAACAATGGTTTTATCTACAATGACAGCAGAAGTTGAAGGAAAGTATGTTGGAACTGCTCCAAAAGCTACATATTCGTTATATCGATCAGAAGACAATACTTCAGAAACTCCAAAAGAGTTGATGTATTGGGTTCAAGCTGCAGAAAGAGCAGATAGTGTAGGATCTGATGTTATTAATACTTCTTTGGGATATTATGCTTTTGATGATGCGAGATACGATTATACATTTGATAATATGGATGGAAAAACGACACTAATTTCTAAAGGAGCTGAAATAGCTGCTAATAAAGGAGTTTTTGTTGTGGTAGCAGCTGGTAATGAAGGAAATGATCCTTGGAAAATGATTTCAGCACCTGCAGATGTTAAAAATGTGTTTTCAATTGGAGCAAATGATATATACAAAAATCCCGTAGCATTTTCGTCTTTTGGACCAAACGCATTAGGGGAAATTAAACCAAATGTATCAGCTTTAGGACAAAATATTGTAGTTTATTTGCCTGATGGAAGTTTAACTTATTCGAATGGAACTTCATTTGCATCACCAGTTTCAGCAGGAGCTGTAGCATTAATGATTCAACAATTTCCTAAAATTAAACACGATATTTTAAAAGATAAAATTCAAGAATCTGCTCATCTTTTTTCCTTTCCTTCAAATCAATTAGGCTATGGCGTACCAAATTATTATAAGGCATCTCAAGATTTATTGAAAACAAATGAGTTAGAGAACTTAAAATCAAAAAAAATATATCCGAATCCTTTTCAAGATATTATTAATATAAAATCTAAAGAAGAAATCGCAAAAATAGAATTATATAATTTGATTGGACAAAAGATTATTTCGATGAATAATCGAAATTCTATTTCAACAAATCAATTAAAATCTGGAGTTTATTTAATTCATATTACAGATTCTAAAGGAAATGTATTAGTAGAGAAAGTTGTTAAGAAGTAAATTATTTCCGAAGTCTAATGATTAATTTTTGACTTCGGAAATTTTATTTTGAATAATGTTTTATTGCATTTTCTTTGTCTTGATTCATCGCGGTGATTAAATCATCTAACGAATCAAATTTCTTTTCATCTCGCAAATGTCCTAAAAATTCAAGGCGAATTGTTTCTCCATAAATTTCTCGATCAAAATCCAAAATATTCACTTCTACCCGATGTTCGCGAGAATTGGTAACCGTTTCTCTAAATCCGATGCTCAATAAACCTAAATATTTTTGATTATCCACAAAAACATCAACCGCATAAACGCCATCTTTTGGAATCAATTTATTGGGATCAACTTGTAAATTAGCGGTAGGAAAACCAAGTGTACGCCCAATTTTATCACCATGAACAACTTCTCCAGAAAGTGGATAATGATAGTTCAACGCTTTGTTTGCATACGCGATATTTCCTTCGATAAGTGCATTTCTAATTTTTGTAGAACTCACCGCCACATCATTTTCTTCGACAGCTTGCAATTGAATCAAATTGAAACCATATTCTTTCGAAAGAACTTGTAATTGCTCAAAATTTCCTTCTCTATTTTTCCCGAAATGATGATCGTAACCAATCACTAACGTATCAATATTGATTTTATCAACCAATAAATTCTTGACAAATTCGACAGAAGTTACTTGGGAAAAATCTTTTGTAAACGCTTGAATAATCAAATGTTCTAACCCAAATTGACGTAAAACATTTTCTTTTTCCTCTAAAGTATTCAAGAATTTAAGATCACAATTTGGTTGTAAAACCATTCGAGGATGTGGATTAAAAGTAATCAGAACACTTTCCCCATCAATTTCATTTGCAATTGTATTGAGTTGTTTTAGAATAGATTGATGTCCAATGTGTACACCATCAAACATGCCCAAAGTAAGGACGGGACGTTTGATAGGTTTGATTTCTTCTAAGGATTGATAAACGTTCACTAAAAATGATTTTGCACAAAATTAAGGCTTTCAAATCGAACTTCAAATCTATTTTTAATTTCCTTTGATTGTAATATTCTGATTACTAATCAAAATATTATGACAAAAATCTTAAAAAGTATATAAATTATACAATGTTTTTAACTTACCTTTGCACCCAAATAAAATAAACTAAATCATTTCATATAATGGCAAATCAAAAGAAAGGTAAGATTGCACAGGTTATTGGACCTGTAATTGACGTTATTTTTGATAACGCAGAAGGCCTTCCAAATATTTATGATGCATTAGAGGTTCCTCGTCAAGGAAAAGAAACATTAATTCTTGAAGTCGAGCAACACATCGGTGAAGATACTGTACGTTGTATCGCAATGGATAGTTCTGATGGTTTACAAAGAGGTCAAGAAGTTATCGCTTTAGGAAAACCAATTATGGTTCCTATTGGAGAAAACATCAAAGGACGTGTATTTAATGTAGTTGGAGATGCTATTGATGGTTTAGGGAATTTAGACAAAGAAAACGGTTTACCTATTCACCGTCCAGCTCCAAAATTCGAAGAATTATCAACATCTGCAGAAGTTTTATTTACAGGGATTAAAGTAATTGACTTAGTAGAGCCATACGTAAAAGGTGGTAAAATTGGTTTATTTGGTGGTGCCGGAGTAGGTAAAACAGTATTAATTCAGGAGTTGATGAACAACATCGCTAAAGGACACGGAGGTTTATCTGTATTCGCTGGTGTTGGTGAGCGTACTCGTGAAGGTAATGACTTAATGCGTGAGATGATTGAAGCTGGATTAATTAATTACGGTGAAGATTTCATGCACTCTATGGAAGGTGGATCTTGGGATTTATCTAAAGTAAACAGCGAAAACATGAAAGAGTCTAAAGCTGCTTTCGTTTTCGGACAAATGAATGAACCTCCAGGTGCACGTGCTCGTGTTGCTTTAACAGGTTTAACATTAGCTGAATATTTCCGTGATGGAGATGGACAAGGTCAAGGACGTGACGTATTATTCTTCGTAGATAATATCTTCCGTTTTACACAAGCAGGTTCTGAGGTTTCTGCCTTATTAGGACGTATGCCATCAGCCGTAGGTTATCAGCCAACATTAGCAACTGAAATGGGTGCTATGCAAGAGCGTATTACATCTACTAAAAACGGATCTATTACATCTGTACAAGCAGTATATGTACCTGCCGATGATTTAACTGACCCTGCGCCAGCTACGACTTTCGCGCACTTAGATGCTACAACGGTATTAGATCGTAAAATTGCTTCATTAGGTATTTACCCAGCGGTAGATCCATTGAACTCTACATCTCGTATCTTATCACCAGCAATTATTGGTAAAGAACATTACGAAACAGCACAACGTGTAAAAGAAATCTTACAACGTTACAATGCTTTACAAGATATCATCGCGATTTTAGGTATGGAAGAGTTATCAGAAGAGGATAAGTTAGTTGTACACCGTGCACGTCGTATCCAACGTTTCTTATCTCAACCATTCCACGTTGCAGAACAGTTTACAGGTATCCCAGGTGTTTTAGTAGACATCAAAGATACAATCAAAGGATTCAACATGATCTTAGATGGTGAAGTTGACCAATATCCTGAGGCTGCATTCAACTTACGTGGTACAATCGAAGAAGCGATTGAAGCTGGAGAAAAAATGTTAGCAGAAGCTAAATAATATAGTTTAACCATACAAAGAGTGCTTACGTTTCTTTTCTTTTTGAAAGTTGCTAAGTACTCTTTTTTTTAAAAACAATAGGATTATGCACTTACAAATTATTACGCCAGAATTCGTAGTTTTCGATGCAGAAGTAGATGCTGTTACTTTACCAGGGAAAGATGGTGAATTTCAGTTATTAAATAACCACGCTCCTATCGTTGCAACTTTAGGTGAAGGAACAATCAAAATTAAAGTTCACACAAAAACTTTCGAAGATTTCGATAATCAATCTGGTAAAGTTTACAGTTCTCCATCTAATGAATCTACATTATTGTTAGATATCAAAGGAGGAACAATAGAAATGAACAATAATAAAGTAATAGTTTTAGCAAACTAATTACTTTTTTATCATAAAACTTAAAAGGAGATCAATTTTGATCTCCTTTTTTATATTTTCTACTTAATATTCTCTTTTTTACTTCAAATTTTATTCTGTTTAAATGCTTTTTATAGATTTCGAAAGAAATATTTTTAACTTTTTGGTGTAAATATTCTTTATAAATTGATTTTGTAGATTTATTTTCTGAAAACTTATTATAAATTTTATTATTTAGAAAATTATTCTAATTTCACATCTAATATAAAACTACAAAGTGTAGTTAGAAATGAATAATTTTTTTAAAGATGAAGTACAATTCTAAAAAACATTCTTTTGGACACGGCGTCCTGCTTCACAGCATCTATAATTGTATCAATAGTAAAATTCGAATGTGCAGCTGCTAATTTCAGCTAACTAACCTACCCTACTATTTATTAATCGTAGTCACATTCAAAACAATTTTATTATGTCAACAGAAAAACAATTACATTTCGATACTTTACAAGTGCACGCAGGTCAAGAAGTAGACCCAACAACAGGCTCTCGCGCTGTTCCAATTTATCAAACATCTTCTTATGTATTTAATGATGCCGAACACGGAGCAAATTTATTTGCTTTGAAAGAATTTGGTAACATTTACACAAGAATTCAGAATCCAACAACTGACGTTTTCGAAAAACGTATTGCTGCGCTCGAAGGTGGTGTTGCGGCATTAGCTGTTTCATCGGGACAAGCGGCACAATTTATTGCTTTAAATAATATTTTAGAATCAGGTGATAATTTTGTTTCAGCTTCTAATCTTTATGGCGGAACATATAATCAATTCAAGGTTGGTTTTAAGCGTTTAGGTGTTGATGTTCGCTTTGCCGAAGATGCAGATCCAGCTAAAATTGAATCATTAATTGATGAAAATACAAAAGCGATTTATGCAGAAACGATAGGAAACCCGAGTTTTAATGTTCCAGATTTTGAAGCAATCGCTGCAATTGCACAAAAACACAACATTCCATTTATTGTGGATAATACGTTTGGTGCGGGCGGTTATATTTTCAAACCTTTAGAACATGGAGCAAATGTTGTCGTTGAATCTGCAACAAAATGGATCGGTGGACATGGAACTTCGATTGGTGGAGTTATCGTGGATGGCGGAAATTATGATTGGGGTAATGGTAAATTTCCACAATTTTCTGAACCATCAGAAGGTTATCATGGTTTAGTTTTTTCCGATGTCTTCGGGGTGAATGGACCTTTTGGGAATATTCAGTTTATTATTCGTGCTCGCGTAGAAGGTTTGCGCGATTTTGGTCCCGCAATTTCACCTTTCAATTCTTTCCTATTGTTACAAGGTTTAGAAACGTTGTCGTTAAGAGTTCAGAAACATTTGGATAATACGTTAGAAATTGCGCGTTGGTTAGAACTTCATCCGCAAGTAGAAAAAGTGAATTATCCTGGATTAATCACTTCTCCAAGTCATCATTTGGCGAAAAAATATTTGAAAAATGGTTTCGGAGCTGTTTTATCATTCCAAATTAAAGGTGATGCAGACAAAGCGAATCAATTTATTGATAGTTTAGAATTGATAAGTCATTTGGCAAATGTTGGCGATGCAAAATCATTAATTATTCATCCTTCCGCAACAACTCATCAACAATTGAGTGATGATGAACAAAAATCTGCTGGAGTTTTTCCAGGATTATTGCGTCTTTCTGTCGGAATCGAATATATTGATGATATCAAAAATGATCTTCAGCGAGCTTTTGATAAAATTAAATAAACAAAGTATTTTAGCTATAAATTAATTCAGTGAATTTTCATCAATATAATTATACAAAGCCATTTCAATTAGAAAATGGTCAAATTCTCGAAAATTTAACCATTGCTTATCATACAGCGGGAACATTGAATCCCGAAAAAAACAATATCATCTGGGTTTGTCATGCTTTAACGGCAAACTCGGATGTTTTCGATTGGTGGGCTGGTCTTTTTGGAGAAAATGAATTGTTCAATCCAAAAGACCATTTTATTATTTGCGCCAATGTGATTGGTTCTAATTATGGAACAACAAATCCGTTGTCTACAAATCCTGAGACAAATTCGCCTTATTATCGAGATTTTCCTACAATTACGATAAAAGATATGGCAAATGCGCATCAATTGTTGGCAGATCATTTAGGAATTTCGACTATTCATTTATTAATCGGTGGTTCACTTGGTGGTCAACAAGCGTTAGAATTTACGTTGCTGAATCAAGTTAATGTGGATAATTTGGTTTTGTTGGCGACGAATGCGGTACATTCTCCTTGGGGAATTGCGTTCAACGAATCGCAGCGTTTGGCTATCGAGGCAGATGCAACTTTTGACGATAAAACTGACAATGGAGGAAGAAATGGATTGATTGCGGCGCGTACAATTGCGATGTTGTCTTATCGTACCTATATTATATATGAACAGAAGCAAAAAGACGAGGATTCTGTTTACAACGATTTCAAAGCTTCTTCTTATCAAAAATATCAAGGTGAAAAATTAGCAAATCGATTCAATGCACATTCTTATTGGACACTTTCGAAAGCGATGGATTCACAAAACTTGGCTCGAAATAGAGAATCTTTAGAGAAATCTTTGGCTCAGATTTCTTCGAATACTTTAGTGATTGGAATTTCTTCGGATATTTTATTTCCGCCAAGTGAGCAAAAATTTATAGCGAATCATATCTCAAATGCAAAATTTATCGAAATAGATTCTATTTTTGGACACGATGGTTTCTTGGTCGAATTACAAGAATTAAATACAATTTTGGAACATCTCGTATAATATTATGAAATGAATAATTATATGAAGCTCGATTTATTCGAGCTTTTTTTATTTATAAATAGATTCTACTTCGTAGAATTTCTCCCGAGTCGCTCCTTCAAAAGTATCCATTTTACTTTTCTTTTGTTCAAGAAAAGCAAAACGTCTAATCATTTTGTGCGTTAAAAACGGGCTTTTCCCGTCTAAAATTATCGATCTATCGTTTTAAATCCAAACATTTCAAAAAATATTTCTCATCATACCAGTAACTTAAGAGAAGAATGTAAAATAAATGTAAATTATGTTTGGAAAAACGAATAATGCAGGCGTATATTTGCAACCTCAATACGAAAGACGAGTAGTATTGAAATTGACATAGGGACTTATATAGCGACAAAAATTATTTAAAAATAAATTTGCGAGTTTAGAAATAAGTTTTACCTTTGCAAACCGATTCTGAAAGGAGTTTTGGAGTGAAAGTAAATTGACTTATTAAAATAAAAACTTTAAAAATTTTCGAAATAAAATTTGTTAGTTAAAAAATAAGTATTACCTTTGCAACCGCAAATACCGAGAGGTTTTGCTAAGATGAGGAGTTCATTTGAAATTATAAAATATACAGAAGAAAAAATAGCCGAATAAAACGAAGTCAATCCTTGAATAATGGAGCTATAGGAAAT